>CAMCNM010000039.1 GCA_945876015.1 Gemmatimonas phototrophica | reverse complement strand
TGAAAACGCAGCATCCGCACGCGCGACGCCGGCGGGCCCTCGGGGCGATGTTCGGGCTCTTCTTCATGTTCACGGTTCTGGTCGGGTCGTTCTTCCGTGTCCAGGTCCTCGCGTCGAGCGACTACAAGCTCCAGGCCGAGCAGAACCGGCTGAAGCGCCTCGACGTGCCCGCTCCGCGCGGCACGATCTTCGATCGCAACGGACGCATCATCGCGGACAACGTGCCGGGCTACGCGGTGACGATCCTGCCCGCGTCGCGCGACTCGATCATGGCAACCGTCGAGCAGCTCCGGCAGTACGTGAAGCTCACCGACGTCCAGGTCTCGCGGCTTGACGCGACGGTGCGCCGCTACCCGCGCCAGCCGCTCACGGTGAGCGCGGACGTCGGACTCGATGCGGCGGCCGCGCTGCTCGAGCGCCGGGGCGAGTTCCCGAACGTCTACGTGGAGATGCGTCCGCAGCGGCGCTACGCAGGCGGGCCCGCGGTGTCGCACATCCTGGGCTACATCGGGGAGATCAATGCCGAGGAGATCGGGACGGATCTGTTCCCCAAGGACCGCTACCAGCAGGGGATGATCGTCGGGAAGACCGGCATCGAGCGCCAATACGAGAGCATCCTGCAGGGGCAGGCCGGCGTCCGGTACGTCGAGGTGGACGCCAAGGGACGGATCGTGGGCGACTTCTCCGGTTCGATGTCGCAGCCCGGTGTGGCGGGAGGCGACCTGCGCCTCTCGATCGACCTCGAGCTGCAGGAATGGATCCACCGGATTTTCCCGAAAGATCGCATGGGCTCGGTGGTGGCGATCGACCCGGTCGACGGGAGCCTTCTCGCGCTCTACTCGGCGCCCACGTTCGATCCCAATGACTTCGTCGGGGGCATCGATCCGGAGCTCTGGAAGCAGCTGAACACCGACCCGAGCAAGCCGCTCTACAACCGCTCTGTGCTCGGGCTCTACCCGCCGGCCTCCACCTTCAAGCTGGCGACCAGCGCGATTGCGCTCGAGCTCGGCGTGATCGGCCCGGACGACCACATGCCGATCGCGTGCAACGGCGGAATGCAGTACGGAAATCGATACTGGCGATGCTGGAAGCCGGCGGGGCACGGATCGCTCGACCTGGCCGGAGCGATTCAGCACTCGTGCGACGTCTACTTCTATCAGCTGGGGCTGAAGATCGGCCTGGCGCGGCTGCTCGAGGAGGGCACCAACAACATCGGCCTGAGCCAGCGCTGCGGGATCGACCTCCCGGAGGAGAAGGCGGGCATCTGGCCCACCGACGTACAGTTCTGGAAGACCAGGTTCAACTACATGCCGAACGAGAGCGAGACGCTGTCGCTCGCGATCGGTCAGGGCCCCAACTCGCAGACGCCGCTCAAGATGGCGCAGTTCTACACGGCGCTCGCGCGCGATGGGTCGGCTCCGGCCCCGAGCCTCTTCACGGGGCGAAAGGATGCGCCGGAGGGCTTCACGCTCAAGCTGAGCCCGGAAGGGCTCGCGGCGCTCCGCCAGGGGATGCGGCAGGTGACGGGACCGGGCGGGACCGCGTATCTGTCCTCGCTGCGCTACTGGGATCTGGTCGGGAAGACCGGCACCGGTCAGAACACGCTCTCGCTCCAGGGACTGGCGGGCGACCACGCCTGGTTCGCCGCGCTCGCGGGACCGCTCGGCAAGCCGCCCGAGATCGTCGTAGTCGTGCTTTGCGAGTATTGCATAAGCGGAGCCGGCATCGCCGGCCCGATCGCGTCGAAGACGGCCGACTTCTACCTGCGCCGGAAGTACGGGATTCCGGTGGACACGGTGCAGACGCTCGGAGAGACGTACTGGTACGGCCAGCGCGCCTGGCCGCCCCACGTGCTCCCCCCAGTCACCCAATAGCACGATGCTCCGATTCCTCGAAAAGTGGGCGGTGGACGGCCGCTTCGTCCTGGCGGTCTTCCTCCTCTCGCTGTTCGGAATCGCAATGGTCTACTCCGCGGGGCAGGTGAACACGCCCAACCCGGTCGTGACCGACGTGTGGCAGAAGCAGGCGCTCTGGTTCGTGATCGCGCTCGTGTCGTTCACGGTGGTCGCGCGGATCTCGCCCCGCTGGTGGGAGTGGATCGCGATCCCGGCGTACGTGATCGCGTTGGTGCTGCTGGCCGCGACGCTCGTGGTCGGAACCGGCGCGGGCACCGCCGAGAGCACGAAGAGCTGGATCGGCTTCGGATCGTTCAAGTTCCAGCCGTCCGAGCTGGCCAAGATGGCGACGGTGCTCGCGTTGGCCCGGCTGCTCTCCAACCGTGCCGAGCCTCCCACGGGTCTCCGCGACCTGCTCGCGCCGGGGATGGTGGTCGGCGCTCCGCTCGCCTTCGTGATGCTCCAGCCCGACCTGGGCTCCGGGATGGTGTTCGTCGGGCTCCTCTACGCGATGCTCTACTGGGCGGGTACGCCGCCGCTCATGCTGCTGCTCGTGGCGAGCCCGCTCGCGGGGCTGATCCTCTCGTTCGACACGCGCATCTGGTCGGGCTACATCGTCATTCTCCTCCTGATCCTCTATCTCTTCCGCTACCGCCTCTTCCTGTACGAGTCGGCGGCGGTCATCCTAGTCAACGTCGCGGCGGGCGCGATCGCGAGTCCGCTCTGGAAGTCGCTCGAGCCGTACCAGCAGAACCGCCTGCTCGTGTTCCTGGATCCCAACGTCGATCCTAGGGGAGCCGGCTACAACCTGCTCCAGTCCAAGGTGGCGATCGGCAGCGGCGGGATCGGGGGGAAGGGGTTCCTGCTCGGTACGCAGAAGAAATTCGGCTTCCTCCCCGAGCAGCACACCGACTTCATCTTCAGCGTGATCGGGGAGGAGCTCGGGTTCGTGGGGGTGGGGATCGCCCTGATCCTTTTCGGCTACATCCTCTACCGCCTGGTGAAGATGGCCGAGGAGGCGAACGATCCCTTTGCCGGCCTGGTGCTGTTCGGTATCTTCGGCGTCTGGCTGGTCCATATCTTCGTGAACACAGGGATGACCGTGGGGATCGTGCCCATCACCGGCATCCCGCTTCCCTTCGTGAGCTACGGCGGCACCTTCCTCCTCACCTCCTGGTTGGCGGTGGGCATGGCGGCCCGGCTGGCTCACGAGGAGTAGCCCCGGCGGGAGAGGCGGATGGCCTGGTTCAGGAAGGAGAAGAAGCCTCTCCGCGCCGCGGAGCGTCGAGACGTCCCCACGGACGTCTTCGTCAAGTGCAAAGGCTGCGGTGAGATCCTCTACCGCGAGAAGCTCTCGCAGAACCTCGAGGTCTGCCCGGTCTGCGGCTTCCATTTCCGCATCGACGCGGACGCCTACGTCGAGCTGCTGATCGACGAAGGCACCTTCGACGAGATCGACGTCCACGTCCGCGCCACCGACCCGCTCACGTTCACCGACCTGAAGCCGTACAAGGATCGCATCCGGATCGCGGAGGCGGCGGGCCAGGACGAGGCGGTCATCACGGGCACCGGCCTCGTCGACGCCATGCGAATCGCGCTGGCGGTCATGGACTTCCGCTTCATCGGCGGCTCGATGGGCTCGGTGGTCGGCGAGAAGATCGCCCGCTGCGGGCGCGTGGCGCTCGACCGCCAGATCCCGTTCGTGATCGTGAGCGCGTCCGGCGGCGCGCGCATGCAGGAGGGGATCTACTCCCTCATGCAGATGGCCAAGACGTCGGCCGTGCTCGCGCGTCTGCACGAGGCGGGCATTCCGTACGTCTCGATCCTGACCGATCCCACCACCGGCGGCGTCACCGCGTCGTTCTCGATGCTCGGTGACGTTCACCTTGCCGAGCCGGGCGCGCTGATCGGGTTCGCCGGACCGCGCGTGATCGAGGAGACGATCAAGCAGGAGCTCCCGGACGGCTTCCAGCGCTCCGAGTTCCTGATGCGCCACGGGATGGTGGACCGGGTGGTGGATCGGCGCGAGCTCAAGAACGAGCTGGCGCTCGTGCTCCGCCACATGGGGAACGCCTGGGAGGCGGCGCCCTGAGTTCGGTGGCACCGGACCGGCTCGACCGGCCCATCACCGATCCTCTGTTCTCCCGCCTCTTCCCGCCGCTCGCCACCGGCGTCGAATGGGGACTCGGCCGGGTGGTAACCGCCCTCGAAGAGCTGGGCAATCCGCATTGGAGCTATCCCACCATCCACGTGGGTGGGACCAATGGGAAAGGATCGGTCGCTGCTACGCTCTCCTCGGTCCTCGCGGCCAGTCGGCTGCGCACGGGTCTCTACACGTCCCCGCACCTCTGCTCGTTCCGCGAGCGCTTCCAGGTGGGCGGGCGCCCGGTCCTCGAGAAGCGGCTGGTGGACGCGGCGGACCAGATCCGGGAGGTGCTCGTTCGGCAGCGGCTCACGTTCTTCGAGGCGGCGACGGTGCTCGCCTTTCACGTGCTCCATCGCGAGCGTGTGGAGGTGGCTGTGGTGGAGGTGGGGCTGGGAGGCCGGCTCGATGCAACCAACGTGGTGCGTCCCGAGGTCTCCGTGGTGACGAACGTGGCGATGGACCACGCCGACTACCTCGGGAACACGCTCGAGCTGATCGCAGGGGAGAAGGCCGGGATCGCGAAGGCGGGAGTGCCGCTCGTGACCGCCGAGGGCGACCCCGCCGTCCTCGACGTGCTGAGGAAGGCCTGTGGGGTGGTGGGTGCGCCCATGCACGTGCTCGACCGAAGCCGCGTGCGCGACGTGGTCGTGGAGCGGGACCAAACCTCGTTCAAGTTCGACACGCGCACGTGGGGCGTGCTTGATCTCACCATCCCGCTCGCCGGAGAGCATCAGGCGCTGAACGCCGCCCTGGCCGTCGAGGCGGTCGAACACCTTCCGAATGAGCTTCGTCCTTCTCTGCGCGACGTGGTGACTGGGCTGGCCGGGGTCGGCTGGCCGGGGCGCGCCCAGATCGAGGAGATCGACCGCCGCACCTGGCTGTTCGACGTCGCCCACAACGCCGCGGGCGCCGCGTCCCTGTGCGACCTGCTCGACCGGCTGACGCTGCCCCGCCCCTGGGTCGTGCTGGTGGGCGTTCTGGACGACAAGGAGTGGAGCCGCATGCTCCCTCCGATCTTCCGGCGGGCAGACCGGGCGATCCTGACCCAGCCGCCCTCCGCCCCCGCCGAGCGGCGATGGGATCCCAACAGGGCGGCGACCGTGCTCCGTCCTCTCCTCCCCGACGGATACCAGCTCACCACCGAGGGCGAGTTCGAGCGGGCGTTGGGCCACGCGCAAAGCGCCGCCGGGAAGGGAACCGTGATCGTGACCGGGTCGAGCCACACCGTCGGGGATGCCCTCCGCTACCTTAACCGCTGCCCGTTTGGGGGCTGACGCGGCGCTTCGACCCCACCTCGGCCGTCGGCCGGGCCGTTGTCCAAACCCCGTCCGGCGATAGATTCGCCCCCCATCATGTCCAAGGGATTCCAACGACTCCCCGGGTTCCGGGATTTCCCCCCCGAGGACCTCGCGGTCAGGTCACACATCTTCGAGGCGTGGCGCCGGGTTTCCCGGCGCTACGGCTTTCTGGAGTACGACGGCCCCCCGCTAGAGCCGCTCGAGCTGTACGTGGAGAAGAGCGGTCCCGAGATCGTCGGGCAGCTCTACAACTTCACGGACAAGGGTGACCGCGCGGTCGCGCTCCGGCCGGAGATGACGCCGTCGCTCGCGCGCATCCTCGCCGAGCGGAGCCGCGCCCTGCCCAAGCCGATCCGCTGGTTCGCCGTCCCCCAGCTGTTCCGCTACGAGCGGCAGCAGCGCGGCCGCCTGCGCGAGCACTTCCAGTGGAACGTGGACGTGGTCGGCGAGGAGGGGGTGTCGGCGGACGCCGAGGTGCTCGCGGTCGGGCTCGACGGCCTGCGCGCCCTGGGGCTCACCGATCAGGACGTGCGCGCGCGCGTCTCGGACCGGCGGCTCCTGGCGGCCCTTCTGAGCGCCGGCGGGGTGGAAGAGGGTAGGCGGATGGCCGCCTTCGGCGTGATCGACAAGCTCGAGCGGGAGGGCCCCGACAAGACCAGCGAGCGTCTGATCGCGGCCACCGGGGTTTCGGAGCGGGAGGCCGGCGCGATCCTCGAGCTGCTGGGCGGAACCCTCGACGACGTCGCGACCCACTTCGCGGGACGCGACGAGGTCGCCGAGGAAGTCGCTCGCCTCCGCGAGTACATGGGGACGCTCGGAGCGATGGGGCTCGGCTCGTTCGTCGAGCTCGACCTCCGGATCGTGCGCGGGCTCGCGTACTACACGGGCATCGTGTTCGAGTTGTTCGACCGGAAGGGCAAGATGCGCGCGATCTGCGGGGGCGGCCGCTACGACCGGCTGCTCGAGCTGGTCGGAGGCGAGGCGCTCCCCGCGGTCGGATTCGGGATGGGGGACGTGGTGCTGACCGACTTGCTGCGCGAGCGCGGGCTCCTGCCCGACACGGCGCGCTCGATCGACTACTTCCTGGTCACGGTGGTGGACGAGCTGCGACCGCAGCTGCTCACGCTGGCGCACGCGCTGCGGGATCAGGGGCGGAGCGTCGCGTACTCGCTCAAGCCGCAGTCGGTGGGGAAGCAATTCAAGGTGGCCGCGAGCGAGGGGGCTCGAGAGGTGATCGTGTTGGGTCCCACGGAGATGTCCCGTGGTGTCGCGATGGTGAAGGACATGGCGTCTGGACAGGAGAGAGAGGTGAGCTTGAAGGAGCTTTGGGGAAGAACCGATGGCTGACGACAAGAAGCTGACGCCTCGCGCGGAGGATTTCTCGGCGTGGTACAACGAGGTCGTGCTCCGCGCCGAGCTGGCCGACTACTCGCCCGTGAAGGGGGCGATGGTCATCCGGCCCTGGGGCTACGGCATCTGGGAGCGCATGCAGGCCGCTCTCGACCAGAGGTTCAAGGACACCGGCCACGAGAACGCGTACTTCCCCCTCCTCATCCCGATGAGCTTCATCGAGAAGGAGAAGGAGCACGTCGAGGGATTCAAGCCCGAGCTCGCCGTAGTGACGCACGCGGGAGGAAAGGAGCTCGAGGAAGCGCTGGTGATCCGGCCGACGTCCGAGACCATGATCTACCACATGATGAGCAAGTGGGTGCAGAGCTACCGCGACCTGCCCCTGCTCATGAACCAGTGGGCGAACGTGATGCGGTGGGAGCTGCGTACCCGCCTGTTCCTGCGCACCTCGGAGTTCCTCTGGCAGGAGGGGCATACCGCGCACGCGACTGCCGAGGAGGCCGAGGTAGAGGCCCTGAAGATGCTCGGGGTCTATCGCGAGTTCATGGAGAAGTGGATCGCGATGCCCGTCGTCACGGGGCGGAAGACCGACTCGGAGAAGTTCGCGGGGGCGGTACGGACGTACGGCCTCGAGGCGATGATGCAGGACAATCGCGCGCTACAGGCCGGGACATCCCACTTCCTCGGCCAGAACTTCTCCAGGCAGTTCGACTTCAAGTTCCAGAGCGTGGAGGGGAAGGAGGAGTACGCCTGGAACACGTCGTGGGGTGTGTCCACGAGAATGGTCGGCGGGATGGTGATGACGCACGGAGACGACGAGGGCATCGTCGTTCCACCCAAGCTCGCGCCCGTGCAGGTCGTGATCGTGCCGATCGTTAAGGCCGGCGACTCGAAGGCCGAGGCGATCCACCACAAGGCCGACGAGCTGGGCGGCATGCTCACGGCGCAGCGCGTGCGTGTGAAGGTGGACCATCGCGACCACCTGAGCCCCGGGGCCAAGTTCTACGAGTGGGAGCGGAAGGGTGTGCCGTTCCGGATGGAGCTGGGTCCCAAGGATCTGGACAAGCAGCAGGTCGTGCTGGTGCGCCGGGTCAAGCCGGAAGGCGGGGAGCGGAAGGAGTTCCTGCCTCAGCATCACGCCATCTCGATGCTGCCCGATCGACTCGACGCATTCCAGCGGGAGCTGCTCGCGCGCGCGCAGAAGCGCCGTGAGGAGAACTCCCACCGCGGCGTGAAGGATTGGGGTGAGATGAAGGAGATCCTCGAGACCAAGGGCGGGTTCGTCTACACAGGATGGAGCGGCGATCCGGCCGTGGAGGCGCGCGCCAAGGAGGAGATGAAGGCGACGATCCGGGTGATCCCGGATCCCGAGTTCCGGTCCGGGACGGCTCCGACCACGTGCATCGGCGGCGGTGGGGCGTCCAAGATGGAGGTGGTGTGGGCACGGGCGTACTGACCGTCCCTTTCCCGCGAGTCGATGGTGAGCTCTGCGCCGGTCCCTTCCGGCTGAGCGAGCTGGCCGAGCGCTTCGGCACGCCGCTCTACGTCTACCATCTGGAGCAGATCGAGGCGCGCTATCACGCCTTCACGCACGCGTTCCGCGAGGTGGACCACCTCGTCGCGTACTCGGTGAAGGCGAACGGCAACCTCGCGATCCTGCATCGCCTCGGGCAGCTCGGGGCGGGCGCGGACATCGTCAGCCTGGGCGAGCTGTACCGTGCGCGGCGGGCGGGCATTCCGACCGAGCGGATGCTCTACGCAGGCGTGGGGAAGACCGAAGAGGAGCTGCGCGAGGGCATCGAGGCCGGGATCTACTCGTTCAACGTCGAGAGCAGGGGCGAGCTCAAGCGCCTCGACGCGGTGGCGGCCTCGATGGGCGCGGTGGCGCCGTTCGCGATCCGGGTGAACCCGGAGATCGTCTCGCCGACACCGCACGAGTACACGCGTACCGGTCACGCCGAGACCAAGTTCGGCGTGATGGTGGACGAGGGCTTCGAGCTGTACGCGTGGGCGCGCGGCCGTCCCCACCTCCGGGCGCGGGGCATCGACGTCCACATCGGCTCCCAGATCCTCGAGCCGCGTCCCTACTTCGATGCGTTGTCCCGCGTGATCGCGATGGTGCCGCGCCTGCGTGAGGAGGGGGACGAGCTGGAGTTCGTGGACATCGGCGGGGGGTACGGCGTTCCCTACGACGCGGAGCCGCGCCTCGTGATTGAGGACCTCGCGAACGTCATTCTGCCGCTGGTGAAGTCTGCCGGCCTCCGTCTGGTGATGGAGCCCGGACGGTTCATCGTCGGTGAAGCGGGTGTGCTGCTCACGCGCGTCGAATACGTGAAGCGGCTGGGGACGAAGTGGTTCGTCATCGTGGACGGCGGCATGAGCGAGCTGATCCGGCCGAGCCACTACGACGCCTACCACGCGATCGAGCCGGTCGTGATGCCAGGGGCGCCCCACATCGAGGTGGTAGACGTCGTGGGTCCGATCTGCGAGAGTGGCGACTTCCTCGCGCGGGCCCGCCCGCTCGAGCTGCCCGAGCCGGGTGACGTGCTCGCGGTCCGAACGGTGGGCGCGTACGGCTTCGCGATGGCCTCCAACTACAACGCGCGCCGCCGTCCGGCGGAGATCCTGATCGAGGGCGATCAGGCGCACGTGGTGCGGGAGCGTGAGACGATTGAGGACCTCGTGCGGGGCGAAACGATTCCATGGGAGAAGCCCGGCAAGGGCGGAAGGGGAGAGCGCTGAGGTGCACGAACACGATCGGATCCTGATCCTCGACTACGGCTCGCAGTTCACCCAGCTGATCGCGCGGCGAGTTCGCGAGGAGCGCGTCTACTGCGAGATACATCCGTCCGATCGCAGCCTGGAGTGGATCCGGGAATGGGGCGCCAAGGGCATCGTCCTCTCGGGCGGCCCTGCTTCCGTCTATGAAAAGGATGCTCCAACGGCGGATCCCAAGCTGCTCACGCTCGGCGTGCCGGTCCTGGGGATCTGCTACGGGATGCAGCTGATCGCGCAGATCGAGGGTGCCAAGGTCGTGCACGGCAAGCGCGAGTACGGCCGCGCCGAGCTGAGCGTGCGCGAGCCAGGGCTGTTGCTCGACGGATTCGCCGCGGGTGAGAAGACCGTGGTGTGGTGCTCGCACGGCGATCACGTGGACGAGCTGCCGAAGGGCTACCGCGCGCTCGCCTCCACCGAGACCCTGCCGGTCGCCGCGTTCGGGCACGCGGACAGGAAGATCTACGGTGTGCAGTTCCACCCCGAGGTGGCGCACACCGCGCGTGGCGACGAGGTGATCTCGAACTTCCTCTTTGCTGTGTGCGGCTGCGAGCCGACGTGGACCGCGGGCGCGTTCGTCGAGGACACGGTGGAGGCGGTGCGCCGCCAGGTGGGTGATGCCCAGGTCATCTGCGGCCTGTCGGGCGGAGTGGATTCCTCCGTGGCCGCTTCACTGGTGCATCGCGCGATCGGCGACCAGCTGACCTGCGTGTTCGTGGACAACGGCCTGCTGCGCAAGCACGAGCGCGAGTCGGTGGAGCGCATGTTCCACAGCCACATGAAAATGAAGCTCGTCGTGGTAGACGCCGCGGACCGCTTCCTCGGCGCGCTCGCGGGTGTGACCGACCCCGAGCAGAAGCGGAAGCGCATCGGAGGCACGTTCATCGACGTGTTCTCGGACGCGGTGAAGAATGCCGGCTCGGGCGCGCGCTTCCTGGTGCAGGGCACGCTCTATCCCGACGTCATCGAGTCGGTGTCTCCCAAGGGCGGTCCGTCCGCCACGATCAAGACGCACCACAACGTGGGCGGCCTTCCCGCCGACATGCCGTTCGAGCTGATCGAGCCCCTGCGTGAGCTGTTCAAGGACGAGGTACGTCAGGTCGGTCGCGAGCTGGGGTTGCCGGAGGAGTTCGTGGGCAGGCATCCGTTCCCAGGGCCGGGACTCGCGATTCGGGTTTTGGGCGAGGTCACGAGGCCGCGCCTCGACGTGCTCCGCGATGCCGACACGATCTACCTGGAGGAGATCCGCAGCGCGGGCCTCTACGACGAGATCTGGCAGGCGTTCGCGGTCCTGCTGCCGGTCCAGTCGGTGGGCGTGATGGGAGACTTCCGCACCTACGAGAACGTGGTCGCGCTCCGTGCCGTGACGTCACGCGACGGGATGACCGCGGACTGGTATCCGTTCCCGCCGGACGTGCTGGGGCGGATGAGCACGCGCATCATCAACGAGGTGAAGGGTGTGAACCGCGTTACGTACGACATCAGCTCCAAGCCCCCAGCGACCATCGAATGGGAGTGAGCGCTTAGGTCCGGTCAGGGCGGGACGGGGCGCCCTTCTCGGGGGGCGCTCCGGTCGCTTCGCTCCCTGCGCTCCAGATGCTTCGCATCTGAGCC
>CAMCNM010000038.1 GCA_945876015.1 Gemmatimonas phototrophica | reverse complement strand
GGTCGGACAGACGGGAAGACAGAAGCCGCAGTGAACGCAGGTGAGGATGTCTTCCTCGGCCTCCGCCAAGGTCGCCGCGGAGGACGGACTCAACGCGAGCGCCTGCGGAAGAAGCTGCGGAATGCGGCCCAGACACGGCGGATTCCCGTCTCCTGCCTCGTCTCCAGGAGCACCTTCACGAGCTTCTCGCCCTTCTTGTTGTAGGGGAACCACCACAGCTCGCGCGCCAGCCCGGTGCGGTGGATGACCACGGACCGGCTGCGGGTGAGCTCCTCGAGCCCACCCAGGCCGCGCCGCCGCCCGAATCCGCTCTCGCCCACGCCGCCCATCGGGATTCCCGGGATCGCGTAGTGGCTGAGCACGTCGTTGATCGAAACGCCGCCCACGCGGAGCTTCTCGCCGAACCGCTCGCCGCGCTCGCGGTCATCGGTCCAGAGGCTCGCGAAGAGACCGAACGGATTCACGTTCACCATGCGGAGCGCTTCCTCCTCGTCCTTGACCCGGACGATCGGGAGGATGGGACCGAAGGTCTCCTCCCACATCACCTTCATCGACGCGTCCACGTCCACCAGCACCGTGGGCAGGAACAGGTTGGAGCCGTCCTCGAGACGGCCGCCCCCGGTCAGGACGCGTGCGCCGCGCAACAGCGCATCCTCGAGCTGATCCTCGACCACCCGCAACTGGGCGACGGTCGAGATCGGTCCGATGTCGAACTCGCCCTCCGTTCCGACGCGCAGCTTCTCGGTCAACGCCACCACCTTCGCGACGAACTCGTCGTGCACGCTCTCCATCACGAACACACGCTCGATCGAGAGGCACGTCTGGCCGGCGTTGAAGAAGGCACCGAAGACGACCCCGTTGGCGGCCCGATCCAGGTCGGCGTCGTCGAAGACGACGGCGGCGTCCTTGCCGCCGAGCTCGAGCGCGACCGGGGTGAGCGATTCCGCCGCTCGCGCCATGACCTTGCGACCGGTCTGCGAGCTGCCGATGAACACCACCTTGTCCGTGCCGCCACCGGCGAGCGCGTCCCCGGCCTTCCAGGCACCCGGCACGACCTGGACGAGGCCGTCGGGCAGCTCCGCCTTGCGGCAGAGGTGGATCATCTTGAGCGCGGTGAAGGGCGTGTACTCGGAGGGCTTCACGACGGCGGCGTTTCCGCCATAGAGCGCGGCCGCGACGACATCCATGGGCAGGATGAACGGATAGTTCCACGGGCAGATGACGCCGACGACGCCGTAGGGCTCGCGGTAGAGATACGCGGACTTCCCGATCATCCAGCCCGTCTTCACCCACTGCCGACGGAGGATGCGCGGGGCGACCTCGTCGTAGTAGCGCAGCAGATCCATCACGACGAGGACTTCGGTGAGCGCCTCGACCCGGGGCTTGCCGGTCTCGGCCTGGATCGACTCCGCGATCTCCTCTGCGTGATCGCCGACGATCTCGGCGATGCGGGCGAGCTTTCCGAACCGCTCCTCCGCGGTCAGCGCGATCCATTGCCGCTGCACCGACCGGGCGCGCTCGATCGCCTGGAGGACGTCGAACGGGGAGCACAGCGGGACCTCGCCGAGGAGCGAGCCGTCGGACGGCCGCCGGACCTCGATGATCCCGGGCCGGCTGATTTCACCCGATGGGTACCCGTCCGTCACCCCAGCCTCTTCCGCGACGGGCCGAGGGGGGTGTCCGGGGCCTCGCCACGGAATGGCCATGCCTCCGCGCTTCCGCACCGGCGTCCGAACTCCCGCGCCGCCTTCCCGGTCGTTGTCCACGGCCCCCCTCCGAAAGGTCCCCCCGCGCCCGATCTACCCCCGAGCACCGGGACCGACCCCAAGCAGGAAACGGTCCACGGAGAGGATGCCTGCGGGGTCGAAAACGGCTTTCAGCCCCGCCGTCAGCTCCTCCTGGACGGTCGGTCCGTCGTTCGGGCGCAGCTGATCCATCAGGGTGGCGGGCGCCCGGGAGATCGTGAGCGTCCCGCCGCGCCACGACAGGGTGCGGCGGAGACCGTCGATCCTCTCCGCCCATCGTTCGTCCCAGCCCGAGTCGAGCCGGAGGTTGGGCGCGGCCAGTCGGAGCGCGCCGGTTCCCGCGTGGGCGGCGATCCGGACGGGCGAGCGTGCGAGCTCGTCATGGCCGTCGCGCATGCGGCCGACCTCGCGGGCCAGGCCGACCAGCTCCGCGAGGCGCGCCGGGGCGATCGCGAGACGAAGGGCGAGGTCCGCTCCCCCCTCCAGGTCGCCCACCTCGCGCCACAAGGCGGTGGCTTCGGGGGCAGCGAGCGTGGTGATCTCACCGGAGCCGGCGAGCGCGGTGCGCAGCATGTCGATCTCGGCCGCGACGCGCTCCTTTCCGCCCAGCACGCGCACGGCGAGAACGGCCTCCCGCTTTCCTTCCAGAGGAGAGAAGCGTTCGAGCAGCTCGACCGCCGCGGGCGTGACCAGGTGGGCGGCCGTGCGCACCGCCGCGTCCGCGAGCTCCTCCAGGCTGCTGCCGCGAGCCACCAGCGTCTGGTCGGTTTCCGGGAGAGGGAACAGCCGCATCGTAACCTCGGTGAGGACCGCGAGCGTCCCCTTGCTCCCCACGAGCAGCCGTACCAGATCGAATCCCGCGACGTTCTTCACCACGCGCCCGCCGGCGTTGAACGCCCGTCCGTCGCCGGTGATCGCGCGCAGCCCGAGGGCGAGGTCGCGCGGTCCTCCCCACGACGCTGCGAGCGGGCCCAGCGCGCCGGTCGCGGCGACGCCGCCGACCGTGACGTCGCGCCCAGGAGGATCGAGCGGGAGCCATTGCCCCCGAGCTCCGACCATCTCCACCAACGAATCGTGCGTCATTCCCGCCTCGACCGTGATCGTCAAGTCGGCCGGCTCGTACTCGACGACGCGGGTCATGCGCGCCGTGCTGAGCACGACGTCCTGCGGCGCGCCCCCTGACCAGAGCCAGGTCCCCGCTCCGGCCGGCGCGACCCGCCAGCCTTCCGCGCTCGCGCGTGCGAGCACGGCCGCGGCCTCGTCGGTGGAGGCAGGGAAGGCCACCGCGGCTGGCGATCCGGATCCGACCTGCCAGCGTCGCGCCGCCTCACCGTCGATCACGCGCTCGCGCGGCAGGATCTCACGCAGCGCGGCCGCCGGGCCTAGCGTGGCGACGCTCATGCCTCGGCCGCCGGCGGCAGGACCTTCCCCGCGTTGCACAGTCCGCTCGGGTCGAACACGGCCTTCACCCTGCCCATCAGCTCGAGCTCGAGGGGGGAGCAGACGAGATGCATGTAGCCGCGCTTGTCGAGACCGACGCCGTGCTCTCCGGTGATCGTGCCCCCCGCGGCGACGCACGCGCTCATGATCTCGGTGGAGGCGTGCTCGACACGGGCGACCTGCTCCGCATCGCGCCGATCGAACAGGATCTTGGGGTGCAGGTTACCGTCGCCGGCGTGGAAGCTGTTGGCCAGGGTGAGGCCGTGCTCGCGTCCGATCTCGACGATGCGGTGCAAGACTCCCGGGAGCTTGGAGCGCGGCACGGTCGCGTCCTGGATCAGCACGTCGGGCGCGATTCGCCCCATCGCGCCGTACGCTTTCTTGCGTCCCTTCCAGAGGGCTTCCCTCTCCGCTTCGTCGCGCGCGCGTCGCACCTCACGCGCGCCGGCGGTGCGGCAGCTCGCTTCCGCGCGCGCGGCGTCGGAGTCGAGCCCGGCCTCGGTGCCGTCGAACTCGATCACCAGCACCGCCCCCGCGTCGGTCGGAAGGCCGGATGCGAAGACGCTCGCCTCGACCGCCTTGATCACTTCCTGGTCGATGATCTCGAGCGCCGCCGGAAGGAGCCCGGACACGATGATGTCGGTGACCGCTTTGCCCGCCGACTCCATGTCTTCGAAGACCGCGAGCAGGGTGCGGACAGACGCCGGGATCGGCAGGAGGCGAACCTCGATCTCGGTCACGAGGCCGAAGCACCCCTCGGATCCCACCACCACGCCCACCAGATCGAGGCCGGGGACATCCTTGCCCCATCCGCCCAGCTCGGTCACGCGGCCATCGGACAGCACGAGCGTGAGGCCCGTGACCCAGCGTGACGTCACTCCGTACTTGAGGCAGTGCGGTCCGCCCGCATTCTCCGCGATGTTGCCGCCGAGCGTGCAGGCGGCCTGCGACGAAGGGTCGGGGGCATAGTGGAGGCCGTGCTTCCGTGCGGCGGTGGAGAGATCGGAGTTCACCACTCCGGCCTGCACCCGCGCGATCCGTCCGGCCGGATCGAGCGCGAGGATGCGGTTCATGCGCGAGGTGCCGACCAACACGGCGCGGTCGAGCGCGAGCGCGCCTCCCGAGAGTCCGGTGCCCGCCCCGCGCGGAACGAAGGGGATGCGCTCGGCCGCGAGGGCGGACAGCACGCCCGCCGCCTGCTCGGTATTCGCGGGAAGCACGACGGCCCTCGGGGGATAGCGGTACGCCGTCAGCGCGTCGGACTCGTAGACGAAGAGGCGGGAGGGGTCGGTGATGAGCCCGTCCTCTCCCACCAGATCGACCAGCTGCCGCATAAGCGCGCGGGGCAGCGCATCGGAACCCGCAGCTTTCGGCACGAAGCGACTCCCAGAGGGGGCTGACAGGCCTGCGACCTGCGAGCCCCGGACCATATCACTCTTCGCGGATGAGCAGCAACCGTGCCGAGTTGCGTCCGGGCTCAGCCCCTCACGTGCTCGACTAGCGCAGCCAGGCTGGCGCGAGCGGCGGGGCCGACGCCCGTCGGGACTGGGCCGTATACAACGCGCATCAGCTCGTCCACCGTCGCCCCGGGATGCGCGGCCAGCGCGCGCGCGACCTCCGCGATACGCCCAAGCCGGTGCGCGCGGTAGCGCTCGATCCGCTCGGCGGGATCGTGGATCGCGGGACCGTGGGTGGGCAGAAGGATCCCCGCGCCCAGGCTCCCGACCCGATCGAGCGACTCGAGATAGTCGGCGACGCATCCGGGATAGGCACCGACCCAGGTGGTCTCACCGGAGCCGAGCAGCAGATCACCGACGAACGCGGCCTGCTGCTCTGGCCAATGGTAGACGAGGTGATCGCGGGCGTGCCCGGGTGTCCGGGCGGCGATCAGCGCGCCCGCGTCCGTGCCCACCGATTCCCCATCGTCGAGGGCCCGGAACGGAACGCCGCCCGAAGGACCCGAGACGCCGGGCTCCGCCTCGCCCGATCCACTCGCCCATGCGCCCAGGACGGGCGCCTCCAGGCGCGCGGAAAGCGCCGCCGCGGCACCCGCGTGATCGCCGTGACCGTGGGTCAGCAGGATGACGACGGTTTTCGCGTCGGACACCGCGGACGCGAGAGCGTCCACGTGCGCTTCGAGCGGGGGACCCGGATCGATCACGGCCGCGTGGAGCCGACCCACGATGTAACTGCGGGTCCCTTCGAGTGTGAAGGGACCCGCATTCCCCGCGTCTACCCAGCGAAGACCCGGGAGGCTTGGAGACTCGCTCACCGCCGTGCGGTCCAGTGGGCGGCTATCTGCGCTCGGCCATCAGCTGCTCGGCCAGCTTGTCGGCGACCTGCGCGACCAGGGCCTCGTCTTCCGGCTTGTAGGCCTTGGCGTCCTCGCTGTCGAGATCGATCTGGCCGAAGATCTCGTCGCCCGCGCGGATCAGGACCACCAGCTCGGACTGCACGTCCGGATTGCACATGAGGTAGTTCTCGACCTTCTTCACGTCGGGCACGTTCTGGTTCTTCTTCTCGGCGACCGCGGTGCCGCAGATCCCTTTGCCCACCTCGATCTTGGCGTGCTCCGTCGGCGAGCCGACGTAGTTGTGCAGCCAGAGCTCCGTGCCTTCCTTGTTCAGGAGGTACACGCCAACCCAGCTCGAGCGCTTGTCAGATGCCGCGATCTTCCGGACCGCGCGCCGCAGCAGCGCGTCCGAGAGGTGGCCGTCGTCGCGCATCCCCTGAAGCTCCTTCACCAGCTCTTTCGAGTCGAACATCCCACCCATCCTGTCTGAACCTGCGGGCCCCGGATTGGCCGCCACCCACGGAGTGGGAAGCCCTGGGGCAGCGTCGTGCCCGAGGCGGGGTCCGGCCCGCCCGCGCCGGGCGCGGGCAGCCCTGAACACTAGAGGAGGCGCGGGGGGCGGTCAAACGGGGACTTGCCCATCGGCGGCGGGAGTGGCTTTTTGGTGGTCCCCGTCCACGAACCAGACAGGATACCGATGACCAACGATTCCGCCGTATCCAAGCGCTCCCAGCCCGAAGGCTTCCGGGCCCGCAGCCTCTCGGCGTCGCTGACCGTGAAGGACCTCCAGGCGAGCCTGAAGTGGTACAGCGATGTGGTAGGCTTTGCCGTCGATCAGAAGTACGAGATGGAAGGCCAGCTGAGGGCGGTCGCGTTGAAGGCCGGCGACGTCCGCATTCTGCTCAATCAGGACGACGGGAAGCGCGGATGGGATCGGGTGAAGGGCGAGGGATTCTCATTCCAGTTCACGACCGTCCAGAGCATCGACGCGGTCGCGCAGCGGATCCGCGACAACGGCGGCACGCTCGAGACGGAGCCCGCCGACATGCCGTGGGGCGTGCGGGCGTTCAGGATGAAGGATCCCGACGGCTACCGGTTCTCGATCTCTTCCGAGCGGCCGGAAGCGAAGTAGCGCGCCTCTAGGGCCGCGCCTGTTCGCAGCCGGCCAGCTCGCCGTCCGTCCCCGAGCGCACGTGGCCGAGGAAGGCCGTGACGGTGCTGAGCAGCGCGTCCTTCTTCATCGCGCCACGGCACAGGTACCGCGGCCCCTCGGGTGACCAGAGGTAGTAGCCCGACAGCAGGGAAGCCGGATCGGGCTCGAGATGCCACTCCCGTCCGCGGGATCGGAACAGGATGGTCGGCGAGTAGACCTCGCGCACCACCACGGGGAGCATCTCGAGCGCAGGCCGCGCCGCATCGAGCTCGGGTTTGAAGGCATACAGCACCCGCGCCCAGTCGGCGCTGTACATGATCTCCTGCTGCTCCGCTCCGACGAACGCGACCACGGTGGGCCGGTCGCCGAGGTTGAGCACGGTGTCGGCGCGCGCCATACCGAGGACCAGCAGCGCCGCGGCGATCACCCCTTTCCTTCGTACGCGGCCTCCAGCTTGGCGATGTCCTCCTCCGCCTGATCGCCGAACCAGAGGCAGGGCGTGATTCTCTGAAACGTGGACATGACTCGTGTCATCCGATCAGGTAGAACACGTCGGTCCGGTGCGGCTGGCCCTCCACTGGGTGGTCGTAGACCTCCCAATTCGGTCCGATCTTCGTCCGCCCTTCCTCCCTACACCATTGGCGAATGGCGAGATGGGCCTTGTACAGGTCGTAGTACGGTCCCACGTGCGTAGTGCTTGCCGACGGTCCGGCCGGGGTCGTCACGGTCACGATTCCCAATCCGTGGCTCTCGAAGGGGGCATCGACCTCCCAGCCCACGTCGATCTCGGCCCCGTCCGGACTCTCGATCAGCGCCTTCTCGTCCTCGTGATCCCCATAGATGACGGTGGCGCGACCGAATGGGCGGTCCGCCTCCCGCAGCGCCTTGACCGCGGTGCCGCCGTGGCGCTCGATCTTCCGCACGAGGTCCGGCATCGTGGCGCGGTCGTGGATCGCGGCGATCTGCAGCGGTGCGGCGGTCCCTTTCGCGATGACGTAGTCCATTACGTCTCCTTTCGACCGAGCCAGGCCGGCCGATGCTCGTCCACCACCTTCGCGAACATGAGTTGATCCTGCCACTGTCCCGCGATCTTCAGGTACTTGAGCGCGAGCCCCTCCCGACGGAACCCCACCCGCTCGGCCAGACGGATGCTCTTGAGATTCGACGGAATGACGTTGGCCTGCACGCGATGGAGTCCCAGGCCTTCTCCTTCCGCGAACGCGAAATCGAGCAGGGCGGCCACTCCCTCGGTGGCGAGGCCTCGACCGGCGAACTCGAGGTTGATCTGCCAGCTCGCGTACGCGCAGTCGAAGACCCCGCGGACGATCTCATTGAGATTGAAGAATCCGGCGATCCGTCCATCGGCCGCGAGCCCGATCAGGCGAGCCTGATTCCCGCGCGACGCCTTCGCCAGGGTGGACTCGAACACGTGGTTCCACGTCTCGCCCGGACCGAGCGCCGGAATCCAGGGCGCGTAGAAGGCGGCGCGCAGCTCGTGGACCCGCACGAACTCCGCTCAATCGGCGCTTTCGATGGAGCGGATCTTCATCCGCTCGGTCTCGAGCACGGCGACCGCCATCGTCAAGGCCGGGCGGGGTCGGCGCCGGGGCCGCCCGTCGGCTGTTGAAACGCGGGCCGTTCGAAGACGACGAACGCTTGCGGGCGGAAGCCCTCGAATCGCTCGGTCGTTCGCAGGTCTCGCGGTGGATGCGCCTCCGACGGCGGGCCGAAGCCCGGACCGTCGGAGGCGCCGTACCCCTCCTAGTTGTTCGTCGCCGGTACCTTCCGGTCCATCATGGCCCGCTGGAGCACGGGCTTGATCAGCTTGGTGAACTCGACGTAAGCGGGCGGATTGAAGTGCAGACCATTCGCCTTGTACAGCGCCGTGAGCGGCTCGTCCTTCGCGTCGAAGAGAACCGAGTTCGACTCGACGTAATCGAGGTTAGCCGTCCGGTAGGCGTACTCCTGGGCCAGCCTGTTCGCCTCGTCCACGACGTCCCAGCGATTCCGCTTGTCCGGCGCGCGGTTGATGGCGAAGTAGAAGATGCGGGTGTGGGGGAGCGCCCTGTGCACGCGCATCTCGAATTCCCTGAAGTTCGCGAATATCTCCTCACCGGACGCGCCATCCAGCACGTCGTTGCTGCCGCAGTAGTACACGATCATCGCCGGCTTGTACGGGAGCACGACCCTCTCGATTTACGCGTTCACGTCCGCCGTCCGTGAGCCGCCGAAGGCGCGGTTGAACACGGGCAGGCCCGCCATGTCCTCAGCGACCGTCGTCCATTGACGGAAGATGCTGCTGCCGATGAACTCGATCCCGTTCGCGGGGGGCGGGCTCGTCTTGTCGCTGTCCAGGAATTGCTGGATGTCGGCGGCGAAGCGGGCTCCGGCCGGAGCCGCGGCCGTCTGTGCGTGGACGAGGCTCGGCGCGGCGATCGTGAGCAGACAAACGAGCGAGAGGAGCGACCTGATGGTGCGGAACGAGCGCATGGCGATGTCCCCCTTGGTTTGAGCGAGCCGCGAAGGAGGGGAAGAAGGCCTCGGCGGGCGACGCTCGACGGCTAAACATCACGGCGGGCGCGCGAGGCGTACGCCGAACACTCACACGTTCGATGGATCTAGCCTGCCGAGGAGACAACACCCCCGGAGCCCGCCCGCCATCCTGTGGCGATCCGCTCCGCTGAGCGGTGGCTCCCGATGAGGGGGCACGTCCCCTCCGGCAACACTACGAGCGTAGATATGACAGCGGGCGCAGTCTCAAGACCATCATGCACCCTCTGGTCGGTAGACCTCGCCGTCGAGGTCGTCCAACCGCTCCTGCATGAATTGGCGGGCGTCCTGTACGGCCTGTTTGTAGACCTGGGGGCCGAGCGTTGCGAGGAAGAAATCGAGCACCTGCTCCGCGCGGAACGTGCTCAGGTCTTCGTCGAGCTCGTCCTGGAAGAATCCCTGCAGACGGGCGATGAGCCGTTTCCGGCGAGCGTCGTCCAATGCGATGGTCATCAGCAGGTTTGGGTGGTGGGTGATTCGGGCACGTGGTAGGTGCCTGGATCCTGCTGGCGCACGCGTCTGGCCGCGGGAACGCCGGCCGGAAGCTCGTGGAGCCCGGGGTCGATCGCGTGCGCGAGCATCTCGAGGCTGTCAACCAGCCTGGGTCCGGGCCGGCTGAAGTACTGCGCGCCGTCCGCGATGTAGACCCGTCCCTGGCGCACCGCAGGCAGATCGGACCAACCCGGCATGCCGGTCAACGCCGGCAGATCCTCCAGCGTTCGGTCCACGGTGAATCCGCAGCAGGCCACGAAGACGACCTCCGGCTGGAACGCCTCGATGTCGGCCCAGAGCACCGTGCGCGCGGGCATTCCCCGCTGTCCGAACGGATCGGATCCTCCCGCCATCCTGATGAGCTCCGGGTTCCAGTGACCACCCGCGAACAGCGGGTCCAGCCACTCGAGGAAGACGACGCGTGTGTCACGGGTGCGCGCCGTGCTGCGGATTTCCACCCGTGTCGCACGCTGCCGCAACGCGCCGATCAGCTCCTCGCCCGCCCGCTCGCGGCCGGTACGCCCCGCGACCTGGCGGATCCCATCCAGCAGACCTATGAACGAGCGAGTCTCGAGATTGATGACATCGGGTCGGACGGTGAGGCGTCGCGCGACCGCGTGGACATCCTCCTCCGAGACATCGCAAACGTCGCACAGCGCCTGTGTGATGATCACATCCGGCCGCAGCGCCTCGAGCGCGTCCACATCGAGCGCATAGAGCGGGCTTCGCGACCCGACGCGCTCGCGCACGACGCGATCGATCTCGCCGCTCGAGGCTCCGGCCGGAATGAGCGACCGCGTGACGGCGGGGAGGCTCTTCGCCGCGTGAGGGAAGTCGCACTCGTGCGAGACGGCTACGAGGTCGTCGCCCAGTCCGAGGGCGAAGACGATCTCGGTGGCGCCCGGCAGCAAGGAAACGATTCTCATGCGCTCATCGCTCAGCGGTGGAACACCCTCACCTCGTCGCCGACCGTGACCTCGCCGTCCTCGATCACTCGAAGGTAGATGCCCCTGAAGTTCCGGTGCCGTAGGTCCGGGCGCGACACGAAGCGCAGCGCGTCGGCGCCGAATCTCTCCTTGAACTTCCGGCATCCGTTGTGGGGCTGGGCGGTCACCTCAAGCACGGCATGGCCCATCCGCACGCGGGTCCCGATCGGCAGATTTTCCTTGGACAGGTCCAGGTCCACGAAGACCTGATCGCCGAAGAGGGTCAGGGGCTGCCCGTTCGAGATGAGCCGCGCGACCTCGGCATCCATCACGGTGAGCTGAGCCTCGGGATCGCGATCGGCGTTTCGCCCCCAGGCGTCACCCTCGAGGCCGTCGGAGCTGCTCAGACGTGCCTTCGTGGGTGACTCGCGAACGCCTTCGTTTCGCCTCGCGACGACGAGGACCACCCGGCCCGCGTCCTTC
>CAMCNM010000037.1 GCA_945876015.1 Gemmatimonas phototrophica | reverse complement strand
ATCGACCACTGGTCCATCACCTTCAACGCCACGCCCGTTCCGGGTGTGATCGTCTGGATGTAGACGCCCGAAGGCAGCTTGGTCATCGCCGCCAGGTTGATGCCGAGCGACGCCGCGAACTTCACGGTCTCGGGCGTCTGCGGCTCGGTGGAGTCGCACCCGCCCAGAGCGAGCGCGAGACCCATCGCGAGTGCGAACCGCCCCGTCTTGATCATGTGAGCGCTCCCTGGATTTCGAGCACCGCGTCGGCGCTCTTCTTGAGCTCGGCCTTTTCCGCCGCCGTCAGCTCCACCTGTAGGATCTGCTCCAGGCCCTTCGCGCCCAGCTTGCAGGGTACGCCGAGGAAGAAGCCCTTCATTCCGTACTCGCCCTCGAGCCACGCGGCGCAGGGGAGGATCCGCTTCCGGTCGTGCACGATCGCGTCGACCATCTGCACGGCCGCCGCCGAAGGCGCGTAGTAGGCGCTCCCCGTCTTGAGCAGCCCCACGATCTCGGCGCCGCCCTTCCGGGTGCGGTCCACCAGCGCATCGATGCGGTCCTGCTTGAGGAGTTGGCCGAGCGGGATGCCGCTGACGCTGGTGTAGCTCGCGAGGGGGACCATCGTGTCACCGTGGCCGCCCAGCACCAGCGCCTGGATGTCCATGACGCTCACGCCGAGCTCCATCGCGATGAACGAGCGGTAGCGCGCAGTGTCGAGCACGCCGGCCATGCCGATGACGCGCTCGCGGGGAAAGCCCGACTCCTTCATGGCGACGTAGCACATCACGTCGAGCGGATTCGAGACCACGATGATGATCGAGTTGGGCGCGACGCGCTTGATCTCCTTCGAGACCTTGCCGACGATGTCCGCGTTGGTGCGGAGGAGGTCGTCGCGGCTCATGCCGGGCTTGCGCGCGATGCCGGCGGTAACGACGAAGATGTCCGAGTCCTTCGCCGATTCGTAGTCGTTGGCGCCGGTGACGCGGGAGTCGAAGCCCTCGATCGGGGCGCTCTCCCACTGGTCGAGACCCTTGCCCTGCGGCACGCCCTCGACGACGTCGATCATGACGATTTCGCGGGCGAGATCCTTCTCGGCGAGACGCTGGGCGCAGGTGGCGCCGACGTTGCCCGCGCCGACCACTGTGATCTTGTTTGCTGACATTGTCCTGGTCCTGGAAAAGAGGGTTGCGACGCAGGGGCCGCACCGCTCGTGAAAGTTCGCGAAAGCCACGTCCGGCGGGGAAATTAGGGCTGAAGTCGGCGGAACCTACCCGGGGGTCCGGAGCGTGTCAACGCGGCTGCGCGCGGCGCGGACTCGCTCCGCGCGGGCACTCTCCGCCCTCGGAAAGTGGGGGATTAGCCTCCCGTCTGCGAGAGCGCGACCAGACCACCCGATCCGACGTCGCTGCCCTGCACCAGCCAATGGCGCTCGGGCTTGATGCGGAGCGTCTCCGCGATGAGCGGCACGAGGTCCTCACCACGACGCAGCGGATCGCGCAGGTTGGTCTCTATGTGCCCGAAGAGGCACGGCCGCAGCTGGCCGCTGGCGGTGAGCCGCATACGATTGCAGCGCTCACAGTAGTTGTGGCTCATCGGCGTGATCACACCGACCGTCCCGGGAGCACCCGGGAAGCGGTAGTACGTGGCGGGGCCGTTGCCGCCCGGGCCGGCCGCGGGCTCGATCTCTCCGATCGCGCGCAGACGGCCGAGGGCTTCCGTGCACGAGATGAACGCGTCCCGCGAGAGATCGAGATTGGATCCCGTGGGCATCAGCTCGATGAAGCGGACGTGCCAGGGTCGCTCGCGCGTAAGCTCGGCGAAATCGGCGATCTCGTCGTCGTTGGATCCACGCATCAGGACGACGTTCACTTTGATCGGGTCGAATCCCACCCGCTCCGCCGCGTCGAGCCCCGCCATGATCCGTGGGGCCGAGCCCGGCCTGCGCGAGATCGCGTCGATGCGATCGGGGCGGAGCGAGTCGAGGGAGATGTTGACGCGCCGCACGCCGGCCGCGCGGAGCGCGTCGGCATGCTCGTCGAGCAGCACCGCGTTGGTGGACAGCGAGAGGTCGTCGATGCCGGGCACGGCGGTGATCATGCGCGCCAGATCGGGCAGGTCGCGCCGCACCAGCGGCTCGCCTCCCGTGATGCGCACGCGGCGGAGGCCCAGCGGCGCCATCGTGGCGATGATTCGGACGATCTCCTCGTAGCTGAGCAGCTCGTCCTTGCGCAGCCACTCGAGGCCCTGCTCCGGCATGCAGTACACGCACCGAAGGTTGCACTTGTCGGTGACCGAGACCCGGAGGTACTCGATGCGGCGCCCGAACCCGTCGATCATCTCGCCATCTCCTTCGGCTCGGCGATCGCCTCGAGCTTGCGCCCGGCCACCCATGCGGCTTCCCCGTCCACGTACTGCTCGAGCTTCCACACCGGGAGGCGCTTCTTGATCTCCTCGATCACGTACCGGGAAGCCTGATACGCCTCGGCGCGGTGCGGGCTCGACACGGCGATCGCCACGCTCACCTCGCCGATCGCGAGGTCGCCGATCCGATGCACGACCGCGATACGGTCGGATCCGATCTGCCCGGCGGCTTCGTCGGCGATCGTGCCGAGCACGCCTTCTGCCATCTCCTGATAGGCCTCGTACCGCAGGCCGTCCACGCGGCGCCCATCCGCGTGATCGCGCACGGTGCCGAGGAAGAGGAGGACTGCGCCGTCACCGGCTCCGCCGACCAGGGCCAGGACCTCGCCGGGATCGATCGAGCCGCGCACGATGGCGACGCGCGATCGTGCCGGACCGGGCCCCGCACCGCGGCTCATCCGCCCGCCACCGGGGGAAGGAAGGCGATCTCGTCTCCGTGCGAAAGCCGTGCGTCTCCCCGCACCACGGAGCGATTCACTGCCACGGCTGGAGATTCGGGGAGGCGATCGAACGGAGACCCTCGCGAGCGCAGCCGGGTGACGAGCTCGCCCACCGAGGAGCCTTCTGGCAGGTCCACCTCGAGCGTGGCCGTGCCCAGCGCGTCCCGATAGGCGGCGAAGAAGAGCGTACGAACCTGCATGGACCGCTCCGACGAAGACGTGTGGTGGACGCTACCCGAAAGCGGCGCCCGCCGTCAACGGCCTGGGGCTGGTACCCTACCGCCCGGCAGGAGGGCCCGCCTGCGGGCCGAGCGGTCCGTTGGGACCGGGGCGATTCGCCCCGGGCTGCCGGAGTCGCTGGACCCGATCCATCAGCTGAGCCCGGAGCTCGTAGAAGCGGAGCGCCCGCGCCGGGCCGAGCGTCTTTCTGAGCTCGTCCATCTCGCCGCGAAAGAGGCGAGTCTCCTCTTCGCGCACCGCGACCATTTCGCGGAGGATCTCCTGGGCCTCGTCGTCCGTGCGTTGGGCCGCGCCCATACGGCCGCGCAGGCCTGTCTCACGCTCGGTGAGACCGCGGCGCTGCTCCTCGAACGAGCGCACCACCTGCTCGACCTTCTGCAGCTGGTCCGCGGTGAGCTCGAGCTCGGCGCGCACCATCTCTCCGAAGCGGGCACGCACGCGCTGCTCCATCGCACCCCGCTCCGCGGGAGCGCGCGGACGCACCTGGGCCTGCCCACCGACCGGAGCCAGCACCAGGGCGGCCAGGGCGGCCCACCCCAATCGCGAATTCCACCCGCGCGTCGTCATGCTCCCAGCTCCTCGATCAGTGTGGCCAGGGCCTCTTCCGACAGGTCGTCCAGGACAGGGGCTCCCGCCACGGCACCGTCGTCCAGGGTCCAGGCCACCGGCTCCTCTTCGACCACGTCGCCCAGCGCGCTCGACACCGCCGTGACGTCCGTCGGCTCCGCCGTCTGCCGAAAGACCACGGTTCCCAAGGCGAGCACCAGAACCGCCGCGGCCGAAACCACCCACTGGGGCCGACGCCAGCCCGTGATCGCCGGGGGCGCGCTTCGGCTCGGCTCCCTCAGCGCGACGGCGATGCGCTCGCTCATGCCGGCCGGAGCCGTCGGACGTGACGCGACCAGCGCGCGGAGCAGCGCCGCCTGAGCCGCGCAGTCCGCGCAGCCATGGACGTGCGCCGCGGTCGCCTCGGCCTCGGGCCCGGCGAGACGTCCCGCCGCCCAGTCGGGCAGCCGGTCGGCCAACTCTTCGCAGGTCATCGTGTTCATTCGAGCCACTCCCTGAGACGTCGGATGCCGTGGTGGTAATTCACCCTCGCCGCACCTTCCGTCGAGCCGATCACTTCACCCACTTCCCGAAAGCTCAGACCCTCGTCCACCCTCAGCTGCACCGCCAGCCTCTGCTTCTCCGGCAAGCGCGCCAGCATCGCCCGCACCCGCGCCTCCTCCGCCTGGAGCACGACCCCTTCCGCGACCCCTCTCCCCGGCGCCTCGCCGGCCACGTCCTCGTCGAGGGGCGCCTCGCGCCGCCGCGCGCTGCGTCGGATCAGGCTCCTGGCCTCGTTCGCCACGATCGCCAGGAGCCAGGTGCGGAACGACGCGTCGCCCCGAAATCCGGCCAATCCCCGGAGCGCCCGGAGCATCCCGTCCTGGGTTGCATCCTGTGCGTCCGCCTCGCTCCCCAGAATCCCCAGAGCCACCCGGTACGCGCTGGCCTGATGAAGCGTGACCAGCTCGTTCAGCGCCTCGGGGTCCACTTCCCGGGCTCTCCGGAGCAGCGCCGGCTCAGCGGTGGGACTATCGCGGTGGCTGGCGGGCTCCCCGGCGTCGCTTCGGTTCACCGTAGGGTGACGCCTGAACAGCGCCGAACGTTAAGGGGGGGAAAGACGGGGGGTTCTGGGGGGCCCCTGCGGACGGCAGGGGGCTCACGGTCGGGAGGCCGAGGGACCGAGGTCGCCCGTCACTCCGGCCGGGTGGCTTCCATCTTTGCCACCTTGTTGCGGAGATGCTTGGACGGCTTGAAGACCGGGACCGCCCGCATCGGCACCCGGACCGGATCTCCCGTCCTCGGATTGCGGGCCATGCGTGTCTTGCGCCGGCGGACCTGGAACGTGCCAAAGCCCCGGATCTCGATGTTGTCACCCGTGGCCAGCGCCTTCTTGACGGCGTTGAGGAAACCGTCAACCACCATGGCGCAGTCCTTCTTGGTTATACCGGGTCCGATTGCCTCCGCCACCTGCTCGACGAGGTCGGCCTTGGTCATGCGCCTCTCCAGGGGGGGAATCAACGCCGGGGATCGGACGCCACGGTACGCAACCGACGCCGGAAGGTCAAGCCTCGTTTGAACCTACGCGATTCCGGAGAGGCCCCGTTTCAACCCCTGCGGGCTTCCATCAGGGCGATGAACTGGTCGAAGAGGTAGCGGCTGTCGTGCGGCCCCGGAGCCGCCTCCGGGTGGTACTGGACGGAGAAGACCGGCCGCTTGGTGTGCTCGAGACCCTCCACCGTGCGGTCGTACAGGTTCACGTGCGTGACGCGCAGGTCGGGAGCGCCCGGAACCGTCTGGCCCTCCCCCCCGCGAACGGCGAAGCCGTGGTTCTGCGCCGTGATCTCGACCGTGCCGTGACCGATCCGCTCGACCGGATGATTCCCGCCGTGATGGCCGAACGGAAGCTTGTACGTAGTGGCCCCGAACGCCCGACCGATCAGCTGGTGCCCGAGGCAGATCCCGAACACCGGCACGTCGGCTTCCGACAGAAGGCGGATGGCCTCCCCTGCTTCCTTCACCGCGGCCGGGTCGCCCGGGCCGTTCGAGATGAACAGGCCGTCCGGCGCCTCGGCTCGAATGGCGGCGGCCGAGGTGTTGGCCGGAATGACGGTCACCCGGCAGCCGCGCTCGGCGAGCAGCCTGGGCGAGTGCGCCTTCACGCCGAAGTCGCACGCGAGCACGTGGAATCGCTCCTGGCCGTCCGGCTCGACCACGTAGCGCCGGTCGGTGGACGCGCCACACGCGAGATCCAACCCTTCCATGATCGGCTGCGACAGGACGCGCTCCCGCAGATCGTTCGCGTGCATCGAGGCCGGCGCGATCACGCCGCGCATCGCGCCCTGGGCGCGGATGTGCCGGGTCAGGGCGCGCGTGTCGATCCCGCTGATGCCCGCGATGCCGTGCTCGAGCAAATACCCGCGCAGATCTCCGCTCGCGCGCCACGAGCTCGGGATGCGCGATGCTTCGCGCACGATGAACCCCGCCACCTTCGGGCCCACCGACTCCTCGTCCTCCGTGTTCACCCCATAGTTGCCGATGAGTGGGTAGGTCATCGTCACCAGCTGACCCGAATACGAAGGGTCGGTGAGGATCTCCTGATACCCGGTCATCGAGGTGTTGAAGACGACCTCGCCGAATGCCGGTCCGGCGGCACCCAGGCGCTCGCCCTTGAAGGCACGGCCGTCCTCGAGGAGAAGAATCGCGGGCTCGGTCAGAGCAACCTCCGTGTGGGAGCGAATCGGCGCCGAGAAATTAGCGCGTCGCCGCGGTGAGTCCAATGGCGGTAGCTTGTTCCTCCTTCCGCCACCCGGTCCTCGAGCCTCGCGCGCATGCCCCAACGACCCGTCGTCCACGTCCACGCGGACGAATCCTGCCTCGGCAACCAGTTCAAGGATCGGGACAATCCAGGCGGCGCGGCCGGACTGGTCGAGCACTGGAGCGGCGAGCGCTGGGAGCGCCGCGACTACTGGATCTCCGAGCCCGCGACGACGAACAACCGCATGGCGCTCTGGAGCGCGATCGAAGCGCTCGGTCACCTGACCAAGCCGTCGAGCGTGGTGTTCGTCTCCGACAGCCAATACCTCGTGAAGGGTATGAGCGAATGGATCGAGGGCTGGAAGGCGCGAAACTGGGTGCGGAAGGGCGGGCCGATCGAGAACCTCACGCTGTGGCAGGAGCTCGAGGGCACGGTCGGACTCCACGAGGTGGCCTGGACGTGGGTGCGCGGCCACGCCGGTCATCCCCGGAACGAGTACGCCAACCATCTCGCGACCGGAGCCGCCAAGCGTCAGGACCGCTCCGAAGGGCTGGTCTCCTCCGGGTTCGAAGCCTGGCTCTCGTCCGAGCGGGCGAAGGGGCGGTACCGCGACTTCAACGAGACACTGCGTCCCCGCGGCGGCTGATCATCGAGGTGGGAAAATGAACGAAGCCCCCGGAGCGGCACACCGCCCCTGGGGCTTCGAGTTTTCTGGCGGGACAACTTCGCCGCTTGGATCCACCCAGGTGCGGGTGGCGGCATCTTGTCCCTTTCCCCCTGTCACGCGCGGTGGCGTGTGGAGGGCCTTCGAGCTCAAAGGCTCGTCGGAGGCCAGTCACCTCTCCGACGGCTTCCGGGGCTCTGTCCAAGTTCCCCAGAAGCGGCCGCCGCGGTACCGTCGCACCGGTCGGCCGTCGCGTCATCTGTTCGCTCATGAAGACCGAAGCCTTCTTGAAACGACCGCATCAGTGACGCGAGGGAAGGATGTCGATTCAGGGGTTCGGGATCAAGGCGATTCTTCGCCCCTGCGACCTCTGTTTCCGGTACGCGCAACTGTCGAAGGATGCGCGCTTTGCGAGTCCCGGGCCGGCTGCCGAGCAGGATCGGCGGGTCGCTTCGGCGAGGGTCGGCAGACGTCGCGTGGGCGATACGATCCGGCGGAAGTGTTGCTCAGCCGACCAACGCCCTGCCGAACGTCCGGGCGAGCGCTTCGACCACCCTTCCCTCCACTCCGTCCAGCGGAATCCGGCGCCCCAGCTCCCGCTCGACCGACGTGACGACGCAGCCGTCGATGCCGCACGGCACGATCGTATCGAAGTAGCTGAGGTCGGTCGATACGTTGAGGGCGAATCCGTGCGAGGTGATCCATCCCGAGGAGACCCGCACTCCGATCGCCGCGATCTTGCCGCCCGCGGTCCAGACGCCGGTCAGCCCCTCGCGGCGATGCGCCGTCACTCCGAGCGCGCCCAGCGCGTCGATCAGGGCGCCCTCGAGGTCGCGCAGGTAGCGATGCAGGTCGCGGCGGGTTTCTTCGAGCGCGAGGATCGGATATCCGACCAGCTGGCCGGGGCCATGGTAGGTCACGTCGCCGCCGCGCCCGGTCTCGAACAGCTCGATCCCGAGATCCGCGCGCTCAGTCGCACCGGCCAGCACGTGGCGTGGCTCCGAGCTGCTTCCGAGCGTGATCACGTGCGGATGCTGGAGGAGGAGAAGCGTGTCGGAGATCCGTCCCGCCCGACGATCCTGGACCAGTCCCTCCTGGAGCGCGAGAGCGTCTCCATAGTGAACCGTGCCGAGCCGTCGAACGGCGAGCGGAGCCGCGCCAGCGCCGGCGTGGACTGCCGCCAGCGTCATGCCCGGCCTCACGCGTCGCCGGGGAATTCCTCCAGCACCTTCTTCAGGCGCGCGAGGAAGCGCGCCGAATCGGCCCCGTCCACCACGCGGTGATCGTAGCCGAGCGAGAAGATGCTCCGCTTCCGGATCGCCATCGCGTCGGTGCCGCTCACCTCGTCCTCGATCACCACCACGCGCTTCTCGATCGCTCCGGTCCCGAGGATCGCCGCGGTGCCCTTCGGGATGATCGGCGTGCCGACGAGTGTGCCGAGCACGCCGGGATTCGTGATCGAGAATGTCGAGCCCTGGATCTCGTCCGGAGCGAGCTTGCGCGCGCGGGCACGCTCGGCGAGGTCGATGATCTTGGTACCGATGCCGATCAGGCTCAGGTGGTCGGCATCACGGATCACCGGAACGATCAGACCCGGATCGAGATCGACGGCGATCCCGACGTTCACGTTGCCGCGGTAGATGATGCTGTTGCCCGAGACGGTGCCGTTGATCTGCGGGAAGTCGCGCAGCAGGCGGGAGACCGCCCACACGACGAACGCCGTGTAGCTCACCGTGGCGCCCTGGGCCTCCCACTTCTTCTTGCTGTCGCGGCGGACCTTGTCGATCGCCGTGAAGTCGATCTCGATGAACGAGTGCACGTGGGGCGCGATGCGCTTCGCGACCACCATATGATCGGCAGTAAGGCGGCGGATCTTGTCCATCGCCTCGACCCGGTCGCCCTCCCGCACCGGGAACTCCGGGTGCTGGACCTGTCCGTAGAAGGTCTTCCACAGGTCGGACGGCGCGCTCGGCGCGGCGGCCGCCAACGTCTTCGCCACGGGGCCCGATGAAGGGGCAGAGACCGGCCGAGGCGGTACGGGCGCGCTCACGGTGGGAGCGGGTGCGGTGGTTCCCGTGGGGCCGCCTTCGATGTACGCGAGGATGTCCTGCTTGGTCACGCGGCCCGCGTGGCCCGTGCCTTCCACACTCGCGATGTCAACTCCGTGCTCCTCTGCGATCTTGCGGACGACCGGAGTCGAGCGCATGCGCCCGCCCTCGTCCCCGGATCCGGACTCCTCGGCGGAGTCGATGGGCGCCGGAGCGGGAGCGGGAGGCCCGAGGGGCATCGCGGCGGTCGGCGGAGAGACGTCTGGAGCGGCCGCGGGTGGAGCGGGAGCTTCCTTCGGCGCCCCACCGTTTCCGGAAGGCGCGGCCTCGGTGTCGATGTAGGCCACGATCGTGCCCACCTCGACGGTCTCCCCTTCCTTCACTTGGATGGCGACGAGCGTGCCCGCGGCCGGGGCCGGGATCTCGGCGTCGACCTTGTCGGTGGAGATTTCCAGGATCGGCTCGTCACGCTCGACCGCCTGGCCGACCTGCTTGAGCCACTTGGAGACCGTGCCCTCCGCGATGGACTCGCCCATCTGGGGCATCGGGACTTCAATCCTCGCCACTCGGTTCCTCCGCTGCTTGACTGCTGAGCTCCAGAGGCCCGGTCTCTACCCTCGAAGTGGTGAAGTCCTGGGCGATTGGACGACTCAGGGATTGGTGGGCGCGGGCGTCGTCGCCGGCGGTGCAGACGTCGTGCCGGTGCCACCCGGAAGCGCGGGCGCCGGAGCCGGCGCGGTCACCGGGGCGGAACCCCGAAAATCCTGCTCGAGGATCGAGGTGGGCTGCTGCGCCCGCGACGACATGATCGAGAGGATCAGGGCGAGCAGCATGAACGTGAACCCGCCGATCCAGCTCGCCCTCGTCAGCATGGTGGTCGCCTGCCGCCCGGCCAGGAGGCCTTCGGTGGGAGCGGCTCCACCGCCCATGGCGGCCAGCCCTCCGCCCTTCCCCGACTGGAGGAGGATGACGACGCCGAGGACGAGGCCGTCGAGCAACATCAGCATGATCAAGAATGTGTACATCAGGCGAGCCTGGGTTTAGTGCCCGAGAGAAGGGAAACGTCGCCGGGCGGAGCCGCCGATGTCAACGGTCTGGCGCCGCGTCCACGATCCGCGTGAAGGACAGGGCCTCCAGACTTGCCCCCCCGACCAGGACGCCATCCACGTTCGGGGCGGCCATTAGCTCGGCCGCATTGTCCGGCTTTACGCTGCCCCCGTAGAGGATCGAGACGCGGTCCGCGTCGCCGCCGATCCGCTCGCGCAGGCGGCCCCGGAGCACGCCCTGCGCATCCGCGGCGTCCTGGGGAGTCGCGGTCTCCCCCGTGCCGATCGCCCAGACCGGCTCGTAGGCGATTAGGAACCCGACCCCCGACCCGGTCAGGCCCTCGAGCGCGGCGTCGAGCTGGCGCAGGATGACGGGGTTCGCCTGACCGGCGCGACGCTCGGCCAACGTCTCCCCGACGCACACCACGGGGATCAGGCCGTGACGAAGCGCGGCCGCGGATTTGCGCGCGACCTCGGCATCCTTCTCGCCGAACACGTGGCGGCGCTCGGAGTGGCCGATCAAGGCGTGCGTGGCTCCGGCCGCGCGCGCGAGGGGAGCGGAGATCTCCCCCGTGAACGCGCCCTTGTCCTCCCAGTGGATGTTCTGCACGCCCAGCCCGACCCAGCTCGGCGCGGCGGCCACCGCGGCAGCCAGGGACACGGCAGGAGGGAACAGGAGCACCTGGGGCCGCCCCGGACCCTGGCGCGGGGACAACGCAGCGAGGAAGGCGCGGGTCTCGTCGGGGCCCATGTGCATCTTCCAGTTTCCGGCGACGACGCCGCGGGGCACGCGCGTGGTCGCGCTCAACGGTCGCTCAGCGCCACGACACCGGGGAGATCCTCTCCGGCCAGGAACTCGAGGGAGGTGCCGCCGCCCGTCGAGACATGACTGATCCGATCCGTCATGCCGACCGCCTCGAGCGCCGCGGCCGAATCGCCACCACCCACCACTGTAAGCGCCCCGCGGTCC
>CAMCNM010000036.1 GCA_945876015.1 Gemmatimonas phototrophica | reverse complement strand
TCCACGAAGTACACGTCGGGCGGAATCTTGATGATCTGGTACCTCTCGAGCACCCAGCACATCACGATCCCAAACACGGTCCCGAGCCCCGTGCCGATCAGCCCGATCCAGACGCCCTGGAGAATGAAGATTCGCAGGATTCCCTTGTGGGTCATCCCCATCGCCTTGAGGATCCCGATCTCGCGCGTGCGATCCGACACCACCATCACCAGCGTGCTCACGATGTTGAGCGCCGCCACCAGCACGATCAGGAACAGGATCAGCCCCATCACGATCTTCTCGAGCTTGAGCGCGCTGAAGAGGGCCTTGTTGGTGCTGATCCAGCTCTCCACGAAGTACGGAAAGCCGAGCTTGGTACCGAGGGAGTCACCGACCGCCGTCGCGAGGTCGGCGTTCGTGGTCCGCACGCCGATTCCGGACACGATGGTGTCCCCAAGGCCGAGCAGATCCTGCGCCGCAGCGATCGTCGTGTAGAGATTCTTCGTGTCGTAATCGTACATGCCCGTGGTGAACGTCCCCGTCACCTCGAACTGGCGCAGCGTCGGAGTCAGCCCACCCATCATGTCCGGGCGGAGGTTCTCCATCGAGACCGCGATGATCGTGTCGCCCGAGAAGATCTGGAGGCGTTGCGCGAGACCGCTGCCCAGCAGCACCGGGTTGAGCCCCGAGGCCGGGGTCCGCAGGCTGTGGACCCCGGAGCGGATCTGCTCCTCCATCGAGGTGACCGATCCCGCCAAGTCCTCGGTGGAGACGCCGTAGAGATCCGCGGCCACGGCATAGTCCTGACCCACCCGCTTGATCGTGACCTGCGTGAGGATGAAGGGGGACGCGGCGACCACTTCGGGATTGGTCTTCACCGAGTCGCGGACGGCTTCCCAGTTGTACATGCGCAGGGCCGTCCCCTGCTCGAGAATCAAGATGTGCGGGGTCGAGCCGAGGATTTTTTCCCGGAGGTCCTGCTGCATCCCCGTCATGACGCCTATGACGACGATGAGGGCCGTGACGCCCACCGTCACGCCGCCGAGGGCGATCCAGGTGATCAGGGAAAGAAGTCGCCCGCGCTTACGAGACGCGAGATAACGGCGGGCGATGTACCAGTCGAGATTCAACTACCGGGCTCCTGGAGCATGACGACGGGGTGCGGTGCCGGCCCTCCTACCCCTCCATGCGATTCGAGGAGCCCTACTCCTCCTCCCTCAGCACCGGGAACAGGATGACGTCACGGATGGAAGGCTGGTCGGTCAGCAGCATCACGACCCGATCGATCCCGATCCCGACCCCCCCGGTGGGCGGCATGCCGTACTCCATCGCCCGGAGGTAATCCTCGTCCACCTGGTGGGCTTCATCGTCGCCGGCGGATCCCAGGGTGCGCTGGGCCTCGAAGCGCTCGCGCTGATCGAGGGGATCGTTCAGCTCGCTGAACGCGTTGGCGAGCTCCGCGCTCATCGCGTAGAGCTCGAAGCGCTCGACCACTCCCTGCGCGGTGCGGTGCGGCTTCGCCAGCGGGGACAGCTCGATCGGGTGGTCCATCACGAACGTGGGCTGCACGAGCTTCGGCTCGACCAGGGCGCCGAACAGCTTGTCGAGCAGCTTGCCGCGCCCGGCCCCGTCCAGATCGGGGACGTGCAGCGCAATCGCGCGCTTCTTGAGCTCCGCTTCGCTGAGCGAGGTCGGATCCGCGCCGAGCGCCTCACCGAGCGCCTCCATGAAGCGGATACGCGCGAAGGGGCGGGCGAACGAAATCTTCTGGCCCTGATAGGTCAGCTCGGTCCCGCCGATCACCGCCTGCGCCACGTGACCAAACAGGGCCTCGGTCAGCTCGAGCACATCCGAGTAGTCGGCGAACGCCTGGTAGAACTCGAGCATCGTGAACTCGGGATTGTGCAGCCGGTCCACTCCCTCGTTCCGGAAGTTGTGCGCGATCTCGTAGACGCGCTCGAACCCGCCCACGATCAGCCGCTTAAGGTAAAGCTCGTCCGCGATGCGCAGAAACATCCTGCGGTCGAGCGAATTGTGATGCGTGACGAACGGGCGCGCCGCGGCTCCGCCGTACAGCGGCTGCAGCGCGGGCGTCTCGACCTCGAGGAAGCCTTCGCCATCCAGGAAGCGCCTCATCTCCGTCACCACCTTCGCCCGTGCCCGGAAGACTTCCCTCACCTCGGGATGCACGGCGAGGTCCGCGTACCGCTGGCGGTACCGGGCCTCGGTGTCGCTGAATCCCGAGTGATGCACCTTCTCGCCGGTCGTCGCGTCCACTTCGGTCTTGCCGAAAGGGAGCGGGCGGAGCGATTTCGAGAGCAGCGTAGACGCTTCGACGCGCACGGTCACCTCTCCCGTGCGCGTGCGGAACAGCGGACCCTCGACGCCGACCCAATCCCCCAGGTCGAGGAAATGCAGCGCGGCGAAGCGCTCCTCGCCCATCACGTCCTGTCGGAAGTACATCTGCATGCGCCCGCCGCGGTCCTCGATGTGGGCGAAGGCCGTCTTGCCGTGGCCCCGCCACGCCACCAGGCGCCCCGCCACGCGCACGCGCGGGCCATGCCCGTCGGCGTCGAGCGACTTGGCCTCCTCCGCGGCGGCGAACGATGACGCGGCCGTGGCCGCGTCGTGCGTGCGGTCGTAGGAGTACGCGAACGGCTGGGTGCCCTTCCGGATCAGCTCCGCGAGCTTCTCGCGGCGATCGCGCAGGACCTGGCTCAGCTCTTCGGTGCTCAAGCAGCGGCTCCCGCCCCGAACTTCTTCAGGTAGGCCTCGATGAACTCATCGATATCGCCGTCCATGACACGCTGAACGTCTCCGATCTTCAACTCGGTCCGGTGGTCGTTCACCATCGTGTACGGCTGGAATACGTACGATCGAATCTGATGGCCGAATCCGATGTCCGTCTTGGTCGCCTCCACCAGGTCCTTTTCCTTTTGCTGCGCCGCCATCGCGTGCTCGTAGAGCGCGGCCTTGAGCATTTTCATCGCGGTGGACTTGTTCTTGTGCTGCGACCGCTCCTGCTGGCAGGACGTCACGATCCCGGTCGGAAGGTGGGTGATACGCACGGCCGAGTCGGTCTTGTTGACGTGCTGCCCGCCGGCTCCCGAAGCGCGGTAGGTATCGATGCGCAGATCGCTCTCGTTGATCTCGACCTGGATCTCGTCGTCCACGAGCGGATAGATGAACACGCTTGCGAAGGATGTGTGACGTCGCGACTGCGCGTCGAACGGCGAGATGCGCACGAGCCGGTGCACGCCCTTCTCGGCCTTGAGGTAACCGTACGCGTGGTCACCCTTGATCTCGAGCGTGGCGCCCTTGATGCCCGCCTCTTCGCCGGGCTGCAGGTCGAGGACGGTCACGGAGTAGCCGCGCCGCTCACCCCAGCGCGTGTACATGCGCACCAGCATCTCGGCCCAGTCCTGCGACTCCGTTCCTCCGGCGCCGGGCTGGACGGTGACGATCGCATCCCGTCCGTCCTCCTCACCCTGGAGCATGGTGCGGAGCTCCAGCGCATCGAGCCCCTTCTCCAGCCGCTCCAGCTCGCGGCCCCAGTCCTCCTCGAGTCCGGGATCAGGCTCGACCTCGAGCAGATCGGCCAGCTCCTTCAACTCCTCCGCCTTCTGGGACAGCTCGGTCCAGGGCCCCACCCACTGCTTCTCGCGGTTCGCCTCCTGGATCGTCTCGCGCGCCTTCTCGGGTCGATCCCAGAATCCCTGCGCGGCCATCCGCTCCTCGAGATCGGCTAGCCGCGTCCGGCGGTTCTCCAGGTCAAAGGTACCCCCTGAGCTCGGCCACCTTGGCCACCGCTCCGGAGAGCCTGTCGCGCTGCTCGCTCGTCATATGCTCCTCCTACGAAAAAAGGCCGTCCGCACGGACGGCCTCGCTGATCGCCTCGTTCCCTGAATATGAGGAAAGGTGCGGGGGCCATCAACCACGGTGACCGCCCCGGCACCCGTTCTCAGAAGATCTTCTGACCTCGCGCCAGGATCTCGTTCAGGGCCTGACTGAAGTATTCGGTGCTCTCCGCGAGGTCACGGCCGACCTGGTCCACGTACTCGCCCCAGGACTTCTTGATCTCGTCCTCGAAGTCCTGCTTCAGAGTCCTGCCGTCCAGGGCGCGCTGGTGGCGCTCCGGGTTGTACGTGATGATGTCCGAGACCAGCACGCGCGCGAGCCGCGCCGCCTTCTCGTGCGGGTCCCGCTTGCCGAACGAGAAGCCGCCGGCCGGTGCGGCGGGCTTCGCCGCGGGCGGCGCGGGAGCGGGCGGCGGGGCAGCCATGATGGGTGCCGGAGGCGGGGGCGGCGGCGACGCGACCTTGATGGGCTCCGGGGCCGGAGGCGGGGGCGGCGCATCCCAGATCGGATCCGATGTGATCGGACTGGGCGCTGCCGGAGCGCTGATCCCAGCGGGGTTCGAGAACGAAGGCGTGTCGTCTTTCGCGATCCGCTGGTGCTCCTCCACAGTGTCGAGGCGCCCGACCTCCAACGACGCCGGGTAGATCTCCGGCTCGGTCTCGAAGACCCAGATGTCCGGCTCGGCGAGCGCGCCCGACGTGGACGTCGCGAGCTCGGGCATGGGAGCGCTGAAGTCCGGGGTCGTCGCCCCCGAGAACGAGGTCTCCTCTCCCGAGTAGCCCGTCTCCTCCTGCACCGCTTCGTGCGTCGCGGGGGTTGCCGCGGCCGCCATCGCCATCCCACCCTCGACGAAGAACACGCCCTGGCAGGAGCTGCAGCGCGCGTACACTCCCTCCTCCGGCACTTTGCGCGGGTCCACCGGGAAGGAAGTGGAGCAAGCCGTGCATTGAACGGTTCGAATCATGGCTCGTAGACCGCTGGCTCAGGTTGAATGGAAGGCAGTCCGTCCGCGCTGGTTGACGACCGCGGGCTCGGGTGCCCCCTGGGGGCTCGCCGGGAAAGCCGGGGCTGCATGCCGGCGGTCTACGACATAGACCGATCCCGGCAACGACTTGGCGTAGCGCTTCATCTCGGCCGCGAGCTCGCTGATCTGCGCAGTGTGCGAGAACGCCAGGAACTGATTCGTCACCACGCCGATGGAGAGCGTCATCAACGGCACGCGGTGTACCATGCCCCGGCGATCCTTGCCGAGGAAGTACCCCGCTTTGCGATCCTCCTCCGTGTACTGATACGGGATCAGCTCATCGAACAGCTGGATGATCTCGTCAGACGTTCCTTCCAGGAACTGGATCGGAACGTTGAAGATGAAATCGTCGCCGCCGATGTGACCCACGAAACCGCCAGGAGCGAGTCCCCGCACGAGATCGCGCAGCATGCGCGACAGCAGATAGATGACACGGTCGCCGTTGTTGTATCCGTAGCGATCGTTGAATTCCTTGAAGTGGTCGAGGTCCGCGTAGCAGACCGCGAAGGCTTCGCCCCGGGCCATGCGCTCTAACAGGTCGCGCTCGATCTGGACCGTGCCCGGAAGTCGCGTGGTGGGGTGGACGCTGACGTCGCGCTCGGCGCGCCGCAGAAGCAGCTCGAGACGGAGGCGCTTCTCGCGATCCGAGGTCTCTTCGGCCACCACCTCGTCCGCTCCCGCCTCCAGCGCATCCGCGGAAAGCGATTTTCCGTTCCGGGGCACCTTGATCACCACCGGGACGATCGCGGTGAACGCGTCTCCCTTGATCACCCGGCACAGCTCGAGCACGCCGGCGGAATCCTCCGCTGCGTCCATGACGACGCAGCCCGGAAAGGAGCGGTTCAGCATCGCGCTGACTTCGCCCGCGGACTTCGCCTGAAAGACCTGAAGGCCGTGGTCCTTGTCGAACCCCGTCACAGCTGCGGACGGCGCCGAGCGACCGGGCCCGAAATAAACGATCGACCGCTCCGACGCCATGCGCACTCAGCCTGGGGGGACGGATATGACTACCCGCCACCGTATCATCGACACCGGCATGCCGTCAAACCTTCGATTTCTTGCCGGAGGAGGGCTTCCGGGGCGTGGCTTCCTCCAGGATGAAGTCGATCTTCCGCTCCTCCTTGTCCACCCGGGCGACCTGCACACGGACGCGGTCCCCCAACCGGAATCGGCGGCCCCGCTTGTCTCCGACCAGCGAATACTCCTCCCCGCGGAACTCGTAGTAGTCGTCCCGGAGCGCGTTCACGTGGACCAGGCCCTCGACGAAGTAGTCGTCGAGCAGGACGAAGAACCCGAAGGCGACCACCCCCGAGATCGTACCGGTGAAGTGGTCGCTCAGGTGCCGTTCCATGAACTCGACCTTCTTGAGCTCGATCGAGTCGCGCTCCGCTTCCGCGGCCGCCTGCTCGCGCGCGCTCGATCGGTCCGCCACTCCATCGAGCGCTTCCCCGCCCCACGCCGCGGGCACCGTCCCCCCCTCCACCAGCGCGCGCACCACGACCCGGTGCGTGACCAGATCGGGGTAGCGCCGAATCGGCGAGGTGAAGTGGCAGTAGTTCTCGAGCGCGAGGCCGAAGTGGCCCAGATTGGCCGACGAATACCGCGCGCGCTGCATGGAGCGCAGCACCACCTTGTTCACCAGGTTCTCTTCGGGCCGCCCGCGCACCCGCTCGAGCACCTCCTCGAGGTCGCGCGGCTTGAGCGCCCGCTTGGGCAGCGATTGCCCGAGCGAGCGCAGGAACTCGCGGAGGGTCTCGACCTTCTGGGTGGTCGGGGTCTCGTGCACCCGATAGAGGATCGGCAACTCCCGGCGGATGGCCTCCGTCGCAACGATCTCGTTCGCCAGCAGCATGAAATCCTCGACCAGCCGATGGCTCTCCAGGCGAGTCACGCGCTGGATGTCGATCGGCTCGCCGCCCGGGCCCAGGATGACCTTGGCCTCGGGCAGGTCGAAGTCGAGCGAGCCGCGCATCTTCCGGCGCTCGCGCATGCGCCGGGCGAGAGCCGCGAGCGCGTGCAGGGCCGCATCGGCCTCGGCGCTCACCGAGCGCTGTCCGTCGAGAACCTCCTGAGCGTGCTCGTACGCCAGCTTGTGGCGGCTCCGGATCATCGTCTTCTCGAAGCGCACGCCTTCCAGCTGGCCCTCGTCATCGAGGGCCGCGAAAACCGAGACGGCGGCCCGGTCCTCGTCCGGCCGGAGCGAGCACACGTCGGAGGACAGGGCGTGCGGCAGCATCGGAATGACGCGATCGACCATGTACACGCTCGTGCCGCGCTCCAGCGCCTCCAGATCGACCGGGCTGCCCGGCTCCACGAAGCCGGATACGTCGGCGATGTGGATGCCGACCTCCCATCGGTCCGGCCCCAGCGCGGTCACCGACAGGGCGTCGTCGTGATCCTTCGCGTCCGCGGGGTCGATCGTGAACACCAGCAGGTCGCGGCGGTCCACGCGGCCCGGGTCGGTTTCCGGCCGGCGCTCACGCGCGATCTCCGCCGCGGCGAGCGTCACGTGCTCGGGGAACTCCGGGGAGAGCCCGTATCCATAGACGAGCGCGAGGACGTCCACGCCAGGCTTCGTGATCGGACCCAGCACCTGCTCGACAGCGCCAACCGGATTGAGCTTGCGGTCGCCATACGAGACGATGCGCACGACCACGACGTCGTGGTCCCTGGCGTCGCTTTCGTCTCCCTGCGGGATCAGGACGTCGCGCGACAACACCGCTTCGCGCGGTACCACGTAGCCGAAGCCCTTCGAGCGTCGATACGTGCCCACGATCTTCGGGTGGGCGCGCTCGAGCACCTTGATGATGCTGCCCACCGGGTTGCGCCCCTTCGGGCGCGCCTCGATGCGGACCACCACCTGATCGCCGTCCATGGCCGACGACAGATCGCCGAACGGGACGTACACGTCCTGGCTCTTCCCGCCCTCGATCATCACGAACCCGTCGCCCGAGCGGATCAGGGAGAGCCGCCCCACGATCAGGTTGATCTTCTCCGGCACCGCGTACCGACCTCCCTTCACGCGGTAGACGCGGCCTTCCCTCTCGAGCTCCGCGAGGAGTCCCTTGAACGCCAGGTAGGCTTCCGCGCCGACGCCCAGCGCACGGGCGAGCTCCTTCGGCTTGAGCGGTCCCCGCCCCGATTCTCGGACGACGCGGAGGATGTCGTCCTGCGACGGCAGTCCTTCCTCGGAGCTCACGGGCGGATCCCCACGGTCCAGGCGAGAGCGAGCCCGGTCGGAAATGCGCGTAAGCCCACGCCAGCGGAAACGGGAGACGAGGTCACGTGTGACGACACGAACGCGTCAACAGCGGAGAACAGGTGGTTCGCGACCACCGCTCCCAAAACCACGGTGGCGGTGCGCAGGGCCTCGTCGCTCTCGGTGATGAGGGATCGGTAGTGCAGCAGGCTCGTCTCCTGGTTCGCCCAATCCCATGCGAGCTCGGTCGGGTAGGCCCGGCTCTCATAGTACGCGATCGCCTTGGCGTAGGACGGATCCCCCGCCCCTGCGCCTTCCGTCAGGAAGATGTCGCGGGCGAGCGCCCAGGTGGCACCGTTGAAACTCTCCACGTCCTGCTCCGGCTGCACGCCACTGCGGGCCGGGTCGGCGTCGAACCTGCCCGACCGTTCCCAGCTGCCGAGACGCTCGTAGTACTCCCAATCTCCCTCGCGGCGCGGCTGCGGCCCTCCGGAGCGCGCCACCATCCACGCGAGGTCGAAGTACTGGTTCCGGAGCTGATGGCCGTACCGGCGCTGGTCGAGGTGCACCAGCCACCCCGCAAACTCGAAGCCCGCGTACACCGCGAACCGCTTCTGCCGGAGAAGAAGCTGCCCGGTACCGGGAAGCGCGAGTGAGGCCGCCGTCACGATTCCGGTCGAAACGCCGGGGAAATCGATGGGCGCCGGAGCGGGCGCGCTGGAGGCCGCCGACCAAACGATGTCACGGCGCGGACCAAGCGATGCCTGAGCCGCAAGGTCCACAGGTCCCACCGTGAGAGCCAACAACAGGAAGGCGAGCGCGGTCATCACGAGGCCATCAGAAGACCAGTCCGAACGTCACGTGCACGGGCTCGGCCACGTCGGCGATGTTCGAAGCGAGCGATTTGGCGATGCTCAGGTCGAAGCGCGTGTAGCGGATGCCCACGCCCACGGCCGCTCCGTCCACCTGCTCCCCGTTCCCGCGCACGTATCCCGCGCGAACCAGGAGGACCGCGTCCTCGACGCCCGCCCCGAACTCGCTTCCCAGATAGATGGCCGGGGTGCCCGGGTCGCGCCACCGCTCCTCGACCTCGGCTGCCAGCACGAGCGAGAGCTGCTCATCCGAGACCAGGTTGCCCGTGATCTCGTACGAGGCCGAGGCGCGCATCCGGGTCGGCAGCGGATCCGCCTGCTCCTCGTTGCGCACCTGGAAGCGCGGGCCCGCCTGCGCCACCATCGCGCCCAGCCGGAGCGGCAGACCCGCCACCCCGATCCATTGAACGCCCGCGTCCACCGCGTAGGTGGTCGCGGTCACGCCCGCGTTGAGGCACTGGCCGCGGCACGACTGGCGGAACTGCACCACTTTGAAGTTGAACCCCACGTTCAGCCGGTCCCAGATCTTGGTCGCGGCCGAGAACACGCCCAGGTGATTCCGCACCGAGATCGTGCCCAGCACGTTGCCCTGCTCGTCGGTGAGGTCCTGCTCGCCCACGTCGAGGAGGTGGTAGGTCACGCCCACCGTGCCCAACGCATCCTCGCTGAGGAGCCCCGACGCCGAGATCGCGTCGCCGGCCACGTAGTTGCCCCGGTCGAGGACCATGCGCGCGCCCGAGAGATCGGCCAGCCCCGCCGGATTCCAGAACACCGATTCGGATCCGGAGAGCGAGGTCATCGCCCGTCCGAGAGCGACCGCGCGCGCGCCCACCGGAAGCAGGAGGAAGATTCCTCCTTCCGTCGCACCCCCCTCCGCACCCCCCTCGCCCTGCTGCGCATCGAGCGGAAGCGCGCAGGAGAGAAGGACGAGGGTGGAGAGGGAGAATGAGATGCAGCGAGAGGTGGGGGGACGCCTCATCTGGTCTCGTCGGGGACGTGGAAGCCGAAGCGGGTGAGCTCGTCGCGCTTACGCCGCCACCCATCGAGCGTCTTCACCCACAGGTCGAGGTACACGGACCGCCCGAGAAAGTGCTCGATCTTGGCCCGCGATGTCCTCCCCAGCTCGCGGATGTCTCCGCCTCCCTTCCCCACCAGGATTCCCTTCTGGGACTCCCGCTCCACGTAGACGGTCACCCCGATGTACGCCGGTTCCTGCTCCTCCCGGAATTCCTCGACGTGACAGAGCACGGAGTACGGGATCTCCTGGTGATACCGCTCGAAGATCGTCTCGCGCACCAACTCGGCCACGAAGAAGCGGACCGGCTCGGAGGCGATCTCGTCCGGAGGATAGAGGAACGGCGCTTCAGGAAGCGCGGCCTCGATCGCAGCCCGGAGCTCCTGGACCCCTGTTCCCTTCAGAGCCGAGATGGCGAAGCCGGTGGCTCCCAGAGACGTGGGCAACCGGAGTCCCGCCTGAACCCGATCGGGAGAAACCGTGTCCACCTTGTTGAGCGCCACTAATCGCGGAGCCCGTGAATGCGTGAGCGTCTCCCGGATCGTGGCACCCTCCGCCTCGTCGAGCCGGCCCAGGTCGACGACCAGCACCACCACGTCCGCCTCCTCGAGTGCCACGAGCGCAGCCGAGAGCATCGACTTCTGGAAGAGGTCTTTCGGCTCGAGCAGCCCGGGCGTGTCCAGAAAGATCATCTGGACGTCGGGCTCGGTGGAAATCCCCGTGACGCGCCGTGAAGTCGTCTGCGCCTTGGGCGTAACGATCGAAAGCTTTTCCCCGATCAAGCAATTGAGAAGGGTCGACTTCCCCGCATTGGGGAGCCCGAGCAATGTGACGTATCCGGTTCGCGGCATAGTCCAAAGATAAGTAAAGACAGCGACTTACGGGTCCCTGGCAGCAATCCCGCCCGAGCCGGTGCTCCAAAGGAACTGGGGCCGAACTCCCAATGTCGCTCAAATCGTGCTGAGCCAAAGAAGGCGAGCACGGCGACTGAGGCGTACCTAGAAAGGTACGCCGCAGGGAGCCGCGCGGAGGCTGACGCCGGATTGAGCGCGATTTCAGCGACCGCTCGACCAACCAAAAGAAAGCCCCCCGCCAGCGAAGCTGACGGGGGGCTTTCATAAAAAAGGCTGGCGGCGACGTACTCTCCCACCGAGTCACCCCGGCAGTACCATCCGCGCAGAGAGGCTTAACGGCCGTGTTCGGGATGGGAACGGGTGTGACCCTCTCGCTAAACCAC
>CAMCNM010000035.1 GCA_945876015.1 Gemmatimonas phototrophica | reverse complement strand
CCCCCAGAGGCCCTGGGAGCCCCGACAGGAGCCGCGCCCAGCCGATGTCCGGAAAGGTACGGCGCGGGTGTGACAAGGGCAGGAGGGGGAAGCAGAGGCGGCATTGGACCGCGTGGCGCGAAGGTCTTGCACCTTCTGTGAGCCACTCGGCCAGGAGTCGGTTCGTGGGGCGGGCGCGAACGCTGAAAACCCGGCCCGGGCCTCGTCGCGCACGCGCCGTGCACCGCTCAGAGCGATACGATTTTCACGACATCCGACCAAAACACATAAACCGATCTATTACAATGACTTACATCAGTGGGCGCTGAGGGATTCGAACCCCCGACATCCTGCGTGTAATACCGGTTCGTGCGTTAGCGGCCTGGGGCGCCCGCTCGTCGATTCTCTTGATCGCGGCCGCGATGTCCCCCACCAGGTCGAGCAGCTCCAAGCCGACTCCTTTGTGGTCTACCTAGGAGCCCGCGGCGGATCACGTCGTTGGTGGCATCCGAGGCAGAAGCGTACGAAAGCTGGAGATTGTCATCCGCGAACCGGTTGAGCCCGAGGAAGGCGAGCGTGTACCGCCGACCTCCGCCTGCTGCGCCGTAACCAGCAGGTGCACGTCCGCGACCGCGCGATCGGTCACCCAGTTCACGAACAGGATCTCGGTGCGGAAGAAGTTCTGATCGCACCCGTTGCCGGCCTGGCCCTGGCAGTCGAGATAGACGCCCACCACCGCGGTCGAATCGGCGACCGCCTGGGCGCCGATACCGAGTGCAGGGCCTATCGAACCCAGGAGAAGTACGGCGGCCGCTCTCAACGCCCGTCCCCAACCGCGCATGGGGTGTCTCCGGCGTGACGGGGAGTTCCGGGCCTGCTCTACTTCCAGCCCATTTGGTTACGTAATCGGGCGAGAAGTCTTACGAGGAGCCCCCCACCGGGCGGAATCTTCACCGCCTGGGATCGACGGCCGGCAGACGCTGCGCGATCCAGACGGTCCGGAAGATCGCGGTCCCCATGGTCCCGACCGCAATCACTACCAGCACTGGCAGGAGAAGGCTGGCCCCCCCGGCATCGGACCAGGAAAGGTCGGGCCACCGGGCCGAAACGGCAGGATCAAGGATGCCCGCGAAGCCGAGCAGGATGAGCCGCTCGGCACGCTGCATGACCCCGAGCTTGCAGACCACACCGAGGCTCTCGCCGCGAGCCCTCGTATAGCTCACGAGGAGCGATCCGCCGACTCCGGCGGTGACCCATGCGAGGCCCCACGGCGATCCGCCGAAACGCACGGCGAGCCCGACGAACGCCCCGAGCTCGGCGAAGCGGTCCAGGCTCGAGTCCAGGAACGCGCCCCGCTGCGAGGCCACGCCCTGCGCGCGCGCGATGCGCCCGTCCAGGATGTCGGCCACTCCGCCCAGGAGCACACCCCAGCCCCCCAACGCGTGGTGACCCGTGGCGAACGCCCATCCCGCCAGGGCACCGAAGACCACGCCGAGCAGGTTGTAGAACAGCGGCGAGAGTCCGAGAGCGAGACTGAGCCAGACGACGGGGTGGATGAACCAGTAGAACCAGTCGCGCAGGAACGGACCGAGGATGAAGCTGCCGCGGTCCGCGATCTCGAGCTTGTCCACGCCGCGCCGCGCGCGGCCGAAGTGGTAGACCGGCATCGAGAGCACGGCGGCGACGACGATGCCGAGAAGCGACGCGATCTCGGGCCTCATCGCCGCGCCCCCGGGTCGAGCCGCGCGGGACGCTCGCGCAGCACGCGCACGACCTTCGGCCAGAGCAGGAGATAGGGCAAGCGACGCTCCCAGGTTGTGATCTCGACTTTCTTTCCCGTCCTGCGCTCGACCTTGCGCGCGATGTAATCGAGCCAGTTGTCGAACGTGATCACGTGCTTGAGCCAACGCGCGGTAGCTCTCACCTTCGAGCGCAGGAAGTACGAGCGCGCTTCCCTCCGATCGCTGCCGCCCCGCGGACGAGCGAAACGATAGCCTTCGCCTTCCCTCGTCAACTCGCCGGCCTCCGCGGCTTCGGCCAGCACCCGCGTCAGCTCCTCGGTCAGAAACGACCGCTGCGTCTCGAACACATCGAGCACGCGGTCGGCCGCCTCGGGGCGAACCTCACCCCCGTACGAGACCTGAAGCATGCGGAGCGCAGCCGCGGCGGGCGTGAACGGCTCGTCCAGGAACGAGCCCGCCCAGCTCAGGATGTCTCCCCGCGCGCGCGCGATCAGTCGGTCGATCCACGCCGAAGCCGCGTGATCTCGCGCGTGGAGCACGGCCACGCGCTGCACCAGCCTTCCCTTCACGAAATGGTCGCGCGAGTCCTTGGACAGCGCGCGCTCCATCGCGGCCGGCTCCATCACCATGATCTTCGCCACCGGTCCGCCGCTCCACCCATCGGGCGCGAACGCGATCACGTTGGGCGCGAGCACGCGGTTGAGCGCCGACTGGATCGCGGGTGAGCGGCGTGCGAATCCAGCCCGCTCCAGCGCGTCGTAGAACGAGCGGTAGCTCTCCACCACCACGACCAGGTCGTAGGCGCTGAAGCGATCGGGCGAAGCCTGCACCAGGCGGGAGCCGAACAGAAGGACCGCGAGGACTTGATCCCTACCCGCGATCTCGACCAGCGACCGGGCCAGCCGCTGGGCGTCGGGGTCGGCTCCGGGAGCCGTCACGTTCCCGATGGCGGGGACCTGAGGCCGGTGAGCGCCGCCTCCATGCGCGTGCGCATCTCCGCGATGAAGGCCGCGGGGTCTGTCCCCGGCTCCGGTGAAGGAAACGGACCCACCATGGCCGAACGGCTGTCGATGGTGTGCACGGTCCTCACGAAGTCCGGGAGCTTGGCCGCCTGCCAGAAGCCGTCGGCGACCAGGAGGTAGACCTGCCACTGCCTCGCGCTGAGGATCGCTCGGAGGCCCGCCTCCCGCCAGGCTCCGAGGCCACCGTCCTTGGTCCGGGTCCCCTCGGGATAGAGCGCGATGGGGACGGGGCTCCTAGCCGCCTCCTCCGCGATCCTCGTCAGATCCCCCCGCTTGACCGTTGCAGAGGGGTGGACCACCGGGTATTGATACAGGCGGATCATGTGCGAGATTAGCGGCTTCCCGCGGGCATAGCGGTCGCGGGTGACGATGCGGGGGTGCACCGTCAGCGCGTTGACCACCAGCGGGATGTCGAGCACGGACTGGTGGTTCCCCAGGACGAGCACGCCGGGGCCCCCAGGGATGGACGGCGGATCCTGGATGCGGGCGCCACCGATCGTGCGCGTGGTCGCGAAGATCATGCGAGCGTACAGACGGATCCACGCGGTCAGGATCGCTTCGCGGCGGGACGGAAATAGACGCGCCAGCCCGACCACGAGGGTGCGCTGAATCGGATCGCCAAGGACGAGCGCGATTCCGATCACTCCCAGCGTCAGGTAACCTCTCAGCTTCAGACCGAGCTCCGGCTGCGGAAATCGTCAGACAAGGCTAAACAACTCTCGCGGGACATCAAGGCTGAAAAATGGAATACACTCGGTACGGTTTTGCCCAGGCGTGCGCGGCGTTTTTCGAGATGCCGACCTCGGACGCGCGCGGCCTTCTCCCGGCGCATCTCCAGCCGTTGGAGGTGCAGCACACGCGGAGCATTCTCGCGGTGACGGCGTTCGAGTTCACCGAGAGCATGGTGGGCAAGTACAACGAGATCGTGCTCGCGATCATCGTGCCGCCGAGGGTCGAGCCGGGCCATCAGCTGCCCAAAGCCGCGTTCTTCCCGTTCATGGTGGGCACGACCACCGACTCGTCGCGTGAGCACGCCATCGCGCGCTGGCATCTGCCGCACTACATGAAGGCCGTGGACATCGGGCTCGCGCCGAAGGACGACGTCATGACCGTGACCGTCGCCGAGCAGGACAAGCCGATTCTCGAGATGACGGTCACCAGCCACCGCTTCGCTCCGGTGCGCGACCTGTACAACTCGTTCATGATCGACGGCAATGACCACTACAAGGTAAACATCTACATGGAAGGCCCCCACGCGGAACACGAGGAGGAGAAGGGCACGCTCACCCTCCACGAGCATCCGATGACCGCGGGGCTCACGCTTCCCGATGTGTCGGGATACGCCTTTCGCGAGCAATGGCTCAAGAGCGGACTCCAGACCTTCGAGGAGATGGAGCGCATCTGAGCCCCGCGGGCCCCGGCCGGGTTCATGTGATCTTCAACCCGGCATCCGGCCGTGGCCGTGGCGGGCAGCGCATTGCCGCCTATCTCGAGCTTCTCACCAAACATCTGGGCACTTTCGGCCACTCGATCACCAGGGCGAGCGGTGACGAGGGTCCGCTCGCCCGCGCGGCACTCGAGGCCGGTGCCGAAACGATCGTCGCGGTTGGGGGCGACGGCACCTGGAGCCAGGTCGCCGATCAGGTGATCGGCTGGCCGGGTGGCGCGCGGCTCGCCGTGCTCCCCTCCGGGACCGGAAACGACTTCGGAAGGAACCTCGGCCTCTCGTACGACAGCCCCGAGGCGGCGGTACGCGCGCTCGCCGGCGGCCGGACGCGAAGGGTGGACGTGGGGCGCGTGGTCACGCCGTCGGCTCCGGACACGAAACGCGGGGATCGGAGCGCGTTCAGGACCCGGCACTTCCTCAATCTGGTCGGCTTCGGCTTCGACATCGCGGTGATCGACGCGGCGGCCGGTGCGCGCTTCCTCAAGGGAGCGGTCCTCTACAAAGTCACCGCGCTCCAGCAGCTCTTCCGTTTTCCGGGCGTCGATCTGAGCCTGGCCACGGGGCAGCTGGGGACGCGAGCGGGCCGGCAGCTGATCCTGACGATCTCGAACGGGCGGTACTTCGGCGGCGGCTTCCCCATCGCACCCGGCGCCACCGTCGATGACGGCCTTTTGCACGCCTGCTTGATCGGGGACGCGGGGCCTCTCCGCCGCGCGGCGCTCTTCAATCGGGCGGAGCGCGGCCGGCACGTGGGTGAGCCCGAGGTGCAGATCATCTCGGACCGCTGGTTCAGCGTGCGGTTTCCGGAAAGCGGGCCGCTGCCGCGCTTCGAGGTGGACGGGGACGTCTACGGAAGCGCCGGCCACGCGGTTGACGTAGAAGTGCTCGAGAAGGCGCTGGATGTCGTGGTGCCCTGAGGTGGTTTTTGCATTGCAGAGTACTTGACGGGACCCGCCGGCCAACCCTATGGTTGATTCGATGATTCCCGCCCGACCCCTACGCTGCCCCGCTCCGGAGCCCGTCGCCCTGCACGACCGGGCAATGGACAACCTCCGCTTCATCCGCGAGACGATGGAGCGCTCGGCGTCGTTCACGGCCGTGTCCGGCTGGGCCGGCTTCGCGATGGGGATCGTGGCCCTGGGGGCGTCGTGGATCGCCCGCGGCCAGCAGACGCCCGAGGGCTGGATGGCCACCTGGCTCACCGTGGCCGCGATCTCGCTCGTGATGGCTCTGGTCGGGATGACGCTGAAGTCACGCGCCGCGGGCATGCCGCTCCTGTCGGGGCCCGGTCGGAAGTTCGCTTTCAGCTTCTCCCCCCCGATCGCGGTGGGAGGCATCCTGACCGTGGCGTTGTACATGCACGGCCAGACGGCGCTGCTCCCGGGGATGTGGCTGCTGCTCTACGGTACCGCGGTCGTGACCGGCGGCTCCCACTCGGTCCGCATCATTCCCCTCACGGGAATCGGGTTCATCGTCATGGGCACGGCTGCGGTGCTCGCCCCCGCATCCTGGGGCGACGCGTTCATGGCGGCGGGGTTCGGCGGACTTCACCTGGTGTCCGGTTTTCTGATTGCGAGGAGGCACGGTGGCTGATCGTGGTCCTGCCCGGAAACGGGCTCCGAAGGAAATGAACGAGAGGATGCGCTCGGTCGCCGGTTCCGGCGAGGCCGCGCTCGAGCTCGACCGACTGATCCACGAGCGCGTTCGGTTGGGGATCGTGAGCGCGCTCGCCGTGAACGGATCGGTCATGTTCACCGATCTGAAAAGCCTGCTCAACACGACCGACGGCAACCTGAGCGCGCACGCGCGGAAGCTCGAGGAGGCCGGCTACATCGCTTGTAAGAAATCGTTCGAGGGACGCGTTCCAAAGACGGAGTACACGCTCACCGCGGTCGGCCGCCGCTCGCTGCAGGCCTACCTCGACCACATGGAAGCGATCATCCGGTCCACCCGCGAGGGCTGAGCCGGGATCCCTCTCTCTTTTTTTCGGATCATACTTCATGGTACAGAGCACTCTACGACCGCCGGCCGAGATCCACGTCGGGATCATCATGGACGGGAACGGCCGCTGGGCCGAAGCCCACGGACGGCCGCGCGTCTTCGGGCATCGCGAGGGGACGCGGGTGGTGCGACGCATCGTCGAGGCGGCGCCGGATCTCGGGATCGGCACACTGACGCTCTACGCGTTCTCGTCGGACAACTGGCAGCGCCCTCCGACCGAGGTCACCGCGCTGATGGCGCTCTTCCGACGACATCTGCGCAGCGAAGTCGAGGAGCTGGCCGAGCGAGGTGTACGTCTCACCGTGATCGGCCGGCGTGATCGCCTGTCCGGTCCGCTGTTGAGCGCGATCGAGCGCGCCGAGCGCACGACGCGCGACGGACGTGTGCTCCGTCTCCGCCTGGCGATCGACTACTCGTCTCGAGGGGCGATCGTGGCAGCCGCCCGGCGCGCGGCCGCGCGGCCCGCGATCCTGGACGGCGAGGCGCGCATCGACAGTGACGTATTCTCGCGACTGCTGGGAGAGGCGGTGCACGAAGGAGAGCCGGTGCGTGACGTCGATCTTCTGATTCGTACGGGCGGCGAGCAGCGGCTCTCGGACTTCCTGCTCTGGGAGGCGGCCTACGCCGAGCTGCTCTTCACCGAATGCATGTGGCCGGACTTCAGCCCAGCGCGGCTGGCCGACGCTCTGATCGAGTTCAGGGGTCGCGACCGGCGCTTCGGGGGGGTTGCAGGGCAGGCCGCGGTCTAGCTTCCCGACGTGCGGGCGCCCCGGTCCAGCACGGACCGGGGCGCTTTTGCGTTCTAGGCCTTCGTGCGGCTACCCATCATCCGCTTCATGATCCAGTAGATGGCGCCGTACTTGGCGGCCTTGAAAGGGTGCAGCATGGCAAAGGCGGCCCGCGGGGACGCCTTCGATCACGAAGGAGCCGTCCGGCCCGACCACCGCATGAAAAGGATTCTCGGTGACGATCACCGCGGAGCGCATCGACTCGTGCACCTCACAGTAGATCTTCACCACGCCGGTCTCCGCGAAGCGCACGGTCTTGGCTTCTCCCCGGGGATACCGGCCGAGGTCGAAGCGCTGCGTGGTCGAATACGAGAAGACGTTGTGGAAGAACGGATCTCGATTCGCGAAGCGAACCTCGGTGCCGACGGGAACGACGAGCACACCGGGCACGAACGACGTGTCCTGCTGCGCCATTTCGGCCTGCACCGGAGCGGCCGTTCCACCGATGCGGCCCTCCAGGTAGACGACCGTGGGGACCTTCTGGACCGGCCGGGCGCTTCCGGCCGTCCCGCCCGGATAGCGGCTGGGCACACGGCGCGCGGGCTTCTCCTTGATGATGACCTTTCCGTCGATCCGGCCCGCGGGAGCAGGCACCGCATGAACGTGGATCGGGTGAGAGGGTGCGACGGCCGGACCCGACGAAGGCCCGGACAAGCCGAGGAAAGCGGCGAACAGGCTCACGAGGAGCATACGAAAGGTCAAGGAGGGCTTCCTCTCTGCGACGCATAAGGGGGCGACCGTGGAAAAATACTACCCCGCTGCGGCACGAGGCGAGCGCGTTGCGGCCGGTGCTTCGGTCGGGACAGTTTGGCGAATCACCACAGAAGCATCCCTTCCGGGCGCCGAACCTCCCATGACCAACAGCACTCCACGTCACAATCGTTCGCGGCGGAGCCGCACTCTCGAGGAGCGTTTCGCGCCCGCAGGGGAGCCCTGCGGGTTCCTGTTCAAGCCGTTCAGCCTCGACATTCTCGCGCGCGCGGTGCGCGGCGTGCTCGACCGCGAGCCCAGCCGGGTCATAGCCGGTTGAGCTGACCCTCGACGAGGAGCCAGCGCTCCTCCGCCATCGCCGCGGTGTCCCCATCGTCGTGGCTGACCAGCACCAGCATGATGCCCGCCCGCTCGGCCAGCGCGTGAACCCGCTGCACCAGATCCAGCCGGAGCGGTCGATCGAGCGCCGAGAAGGGCTCGTCGAGCAGCAGCAACTCGGGCCGCGCCAGGAGCGCACGGCCCAGCGCGACCCGCTGGCGCTCTCCGCCCGACAGGTTCCGGGGACGCCGCTCGAGCAGCGGCCGCACCGCGAGCAGTTCGGCTGTTTCCTCGACGTCCGACGCGCTCGCGCCTGCGAACGCCATGTTCTCGCGGACGCTCATGTGCGGGAAGAGCAGATCGTTCTGCGGTACCCAGCCGACCCGGCGGTCCCAAGGCTCGAGGAAGACACCGCGTTTGGTGTCAAGCCAGGTCCGGCCAGACATCTCCACCTTTCCGGTCGCGCGGCGCTCGACCCCGGCCAGGACACGAAGCAGGGTGCTCTTCCCCGCGCCCGATGGTCCCACGATCGCCACCGCGCGACGGTCGGTCCGCAGCTCGACGCCGAGACCCAGCGTCCCGATCGAGAGCCGCACCGAAACGTCGAGCGACCGTACGGTCGGCGTGGCCACCTCGCTCACCGTCCCGACCATTCCTCGAGCCTCTTCTTCTGCCAGCGGGAGAGACCCTCGAAGCCGGCGAGCGCGAGCAAGGAGAGCAGCACGCTGACGCCCGCGAGCACCCATGCGCCGCCGCTGCCACCGGGGGACTCGAGCAGCGAGTAGACCGCGAGCGGAATCGTGCGCGTGCGCCCTTCGACGTTCCCGGCGAGCACCACGGTCGCACCGAACTCGCCGAGCGCGCGAGCGAACGCGAGCACCGCTCCCGCCGCGATCCCGGGCACCGCGAGCGGCAGCACGACCCGGAAGAAGGTGCTCCGCGGCCGCACCCCGAGAGTCCAGGAGACTTCCTCGAGGCGCGCGTCCACAGCCTCGAAGGCTCCGCGCGCCGCGAGGACGTAGAACGGGAGGCCCACGACGACCGCCGCCACCACGGGCGCGATGAGCGTGAACGGAACCGTGATCCCGAACGCGCCCAAGGCGGGCCCGAACACGCCGCGCGTCCCGAATAGCGTGAGAAGCAGGAATCCGGTCACGACCGGAGGCAGCACGAGGGGCATCAGGATCAGCGTTGACACCAGCGCCTTCCCGGCGAACTCGCGGCGCGCGAGCAGGCGGCCAAGCAGCACCGAAGGAACCAAGCCGAGCAGCGTCGCCGCCAGCCCGACCACGAGAGACAACAGGATGGCCGATCCAGGATTCTCGACCGGTCCGGCCTGCGGCGGCGCGGCGGGCGGGCGCGAGATCGGCGGCTCGAAGCCCGCCGCGATGAACACCTCCTGCGCGGCCGCCGTGCGGAGAAAAGCGAGGAATTCGCCCGCCGCCGCCGCGTTCGGCGCGCTGGCGAGCACCACGCCCGGATAGACGATCGCGGGCGATACCTCCGGCGGGATCGCGAAGGCGAGCCGCACGCCCGGCGTGACAGGCATGTCGGTTCGGTAGACGATCCCCGCGGCGGCCTCTCCGCGCGCGACCCACTCGAGCGCGCTCCGCACGCTTTCGCCACGCACGACGCGCCCCTCCACTTCGTCCCAGAGACCGGCGGCCTCGAGCGCCGCGCGCGCATACCTGCCCGCCGGGACGGCCTCGCCCGCGAGCGCGAGCCGCGGCAGCGCCACGACCTCCGCGAGCGTGCGGGGCGGCGACTCCGTGCCAGCGGGAACGGCCACCACGAGCGAATTGCCGAGCAGCGGGACGATGTCCTCAGCCTTGGCGCCCCCGCCTTTCACGACCCAGTCCATCCACTCCCGATCGGCCGAGATGAACAGGTCCGCATTGCCCTGCAGCGTGAGCGGCGCCAGGCGCGACGTCGCCGCGAAGCTGAACTCGACCTGTGCCCCTCCGCGCGCCTCCCAGAGCCTGGCGACCGCGGGCAAAGCGTCGGACAGGCTGGCCGCCGCCAGAACCAGGATCGGCGCCTGTGCGGGCGCCGCGGCCTGCCCCCTGGCCGCGACCGGCGCGAACAGCGCGGCGCAACCGATCAGGGCGGAGAATTGGGCTCGCCGGCTAGCTCGTGGAATCAAAGAAGGGAGGGCGCTGCCGGGACGGGGGGTGACCAACCGAGCATCCGGTCGCAATTTGGGGAGATGGCACCCACGCCGCACGTCTTCGAGAGCCGCTTCCGGGCGCGCAGCTACGAGCTCGACGGCTTCGCGCACGTCAATCATACCGTCTTCCTCAACTGGTTCGAGCAGGCCCGATTCGACGTGTTCGAGCAGGGCGGCTTTCCAGCGGCCGAGATCCAGGCGCGGGGCTGGGGAGTGTACGTGGTCACGCTCCAGGTGGAATACCTCAAGGAAGCGCGGCAGGGCGACGAGCTCGTGGTGCGTACGCGGGTCGGCGACATGACCCGAGCGTCGATGGTCTTCCATCAGGTCGCATCGGCGGTCGGCTCACCCGACGAAGCGTCGGTCGTCGCCAGCGTGACGGCGGTCTGGATCGGGACGGACCGGAAGCCCGCTCGCATTCCACAGGAAGTGAGAGCTGCGCTCGGCGTCTAGGCTCCTTCGGACGCTCGCGCCACGTCGCGGCGAATGCGGCGGATGACGGTGCCGAGCCCGCGGCTGCGCATGGGTCCGAGGACTTCGTCGAGACCCATCTTGAACATGAGATCCTCCGGCACATCCTCGATCGCCGCGGGATCGGCGCCATCGAGCGCTTCGACCAGGAATCCCACGAAGCCACGGACCGTGGGAGCCTCGCGCGGAGCGTCCGCGTGGATCCGGACTCTGCCGTTCTCGATCCCGACCCACAGGTAGAGCGCAGTCTGGCACTCCTCGACGCGCCCCATGCCGAGGTCTCGCGCTTCGCGCAGATCGTCGGGCAGCTCCGGAAAGCGCTTGGCGTGCGCGAGCAGAGCCTGCAAGCGCATCTCGCGCGGGAGCGCGCGAAAACGCTCGACCTTCTTCTCGAGAGCTGCATCCATGTCCGGTGGGACCCCCGCCGGACGCGGCCCGTTCCGGCCTCCACTTGTCCCCCTGGGGTCCGCGCGGCCAACCTCTACCCATGACCTTCGTCCCCGGAGCTACATCTGGGAGTGGGAGCTGGAGGCGACGCCCGCCGCCCTCTGGCCGCTCGTCGCCGATACGGACCGCTTCAACCGCGACACCGGCCTCCCCACCGTGACCGACGCGCGGGAGCCGGACGTCGCGATGGGACCCGGTCGCCACGTGCTCAAGATGCGCGTGGCGGGAGTGCCCATCGAATGGGAGGAGACCCCGTTCGAGTGGGTGGCTCCGAGCCGGTTCGGCCTGGTGCGCCGCTACCGACGGGGCCCGCTTCGTGAGATGCGCGTTCAGGTGGAGCTGAAGGCACTCGGGGCCGACCGGACCCTCCTCACGTACCGGGTGCA
>CAMCNM010000034.1 GCA_945876015.1 Gemmatimonas phototrophica | reverse complement strand
AGCGGAACGGAGCGCGCGCCCGGACGACGCCGGCGGCCTCAAGAACTACCTGCGTGCCCACTCGGCGCTCTACCTGATGCTCGCCGAGGCCCGGAACACGGTGCGCCTCCGGCGGGGCGCGTCGAGCGGGGAACTGGACCGGATCGCGGCGCTCGCACCGGCGGACCTGGCCTTCAGCGCCGCCGTCCTGGCCGAGCTGGCGGACACGCTCGCGGCCCACCGGATTCCGCTCCTGGTCGCGTATTTTCCGGTCGAGTCCGAGGTGTTGTCCCCAGATACCGCCGCCGGAGCGGCGGGGCGGCGCTGGCTTAGCGCTGCCGTGGGGGGGCGACCCGGGGTGGCGCTGGCCGACCTGCGAGCCGCCCTGCGACCGGGGGAGGGCGAAGGACCGCCATTCCTGGACAACGTGCACCCGACGGTCGAGGGGCACGCCCGCGCCGCGGCCGGGCTGGTCGGGGCCGCCCTGGGCTTGATCCGATCCCAAGGGCCGCCTTACCTTTGAAAGCTTTCCATTCCCCGACGAGGAGTCGATCCGCTTGGAAGTAACGATTCAGGACAACGAGAGTCTCGAGCGGGCGCTGCGCCGCTTCAAGCGTAAGATCCAGCGCTCCGGCCTCTATTCCGAGCTCCGCAAGCGTCGCTTCTACGAGAAGCCGAGCGCGCAGAAGAAGCGGAAGCGGGAAGCGGCCATCCGGCGCGAGCGCCGGCGTCAGCGCCGCGGGGTCCGTCCTCCAGTCTGAGGAACGGCGAGCGGCAGGACGAAAGAAGAAGAGCGGCCCCCAGGGTTGATCCGGAGGGCCGCTCTCTTTTTTCGTCATCACGCCACTGTGCCTCAGTCCCCGAGTGCCCTCAGGCGACCTCGCTCACGAACAGGTCGTCCAGGGTTTCCCAAGCCGCGCGCGCGCCTGGTCCCAGGAACTTCCAGGCGAACGTGACCAGCAGCCGGTTCCAGCCGAGCACGCTCCGGATCTCGCTCGAGGTCAGGCCTGTGACCGACTTCACCGTGCGGCAGAAGTTGCCTCCGGTGTTGAACCCGAGCCGATCGGCGGCCTCGAGGGTCGTGACCGCGCGGTCGGAGAGCAGGTGGGCGGCGGCGAGCACCCGGAACCAACGCACATAGTGGATCGGCGACGCGAGCCCACGGCGGCGGAAGCGCGTCTTGAGCGCGCCGCGGCTCATGCCGGTCACCTCGGAAAGCCCGTGCAGATCTGCGTAGTGGACCGGGAACTCCATCACGCGGCGACTCACGGCGCGCAGCGGAGTCGGCAGCTGGGCACCGGCGGCGCGAGAGGGATCGGCCAGCGCGCGGTCCACCCAGGTCGGAGCGTCGTTGTCACACGGGAGGAAGAGGGCCAGACGCTCCGCGACGTGATCGACGCGCGGCGGTGGCACCTCGCGGCTCCGGCGATCCACCTCCCACCCACGCAGTGTGGCCTGCGTGATCCCGACCGCCAGGACACGTCGCCCTGGAGGTGGGAGAGCCGCCGCACGGCCGGATGCCCGTCCTCGGGGACGTAGACCACCGCGCGCGGGAATCCTTCGTCGAGCGCCTGGAGGGCGAGCCGCTCGTCGAGGATCACGTCTTCCTCGGGATGGGCTACCCGCCGGAGGGCGGCGCGGAGGATCGGGTCGGAGGTGAGGGCGACGATCATGGGATCCCAACATGTAACCGTTGGCCCGGTTCGGGCCAGAGCCGTCGGAAACAGATGGGGCGTACGGTTCGGAGGACGTGTGTAGTAGACCCTTCCTAGATCTCACCGTCCAACGGCAGCGGGATCGGCGCCGCCCCGGACCAGTCGTAGAAGCCCTTCCCCGACTTCTTCCCGAACCGGCCGAGCGCCACCACCCGCTTGAGCAGCCCGGGAGGGGCGTACTTCGGGTCCCGGTACTCCTCGTACATGATCTCGCAGATGCGCAGCGTGGTGTCGATGCCCACGAAATCGATCAGCGTGAACGGACCCATCGGGTGGCCACACCCGAGCACCATGGCCTTGTCGATGTCCTCCATGCTGCCGACGCCGCGCTCGAGCGCATGGATGGCGTCCAACATGTAGGGGATGAGAAGCAGGTTCACGACAAAGCCGGCGGTATCCTTCGCCGTGATCGGCTCCTTCTCGATCCGCTTCACGAACGCGAACACCTCCGCCATCGTGGCCTTGCTGGTGGCGATCGAGCGGACCACCTCGACCAGCTTCATCACCGGCACCGGATTGAAGAAGTGCAGACCGACGAAGCGGTCCGCGCGGATCCCTGCCGCCATGTCGGTGATCGGTAGCGAGCTGGTGTTCGACGCGAAGATCGTCTGCTTCGGACAGAGCGCGTCGAGCGCGGTGAACAGCTCGCGCTTCGCGGCGAGATCCTCGATGATCGCTTCGATCACGAGGTCGCGGTCGGCGAGCTTCTCGACCGCGGTGGTGAAGGTCATGCGCGCGAGCGCGGCGTCCCTGTCGGCGGCGCTCAGCTTGCCCTTCTCGACCGCCTTCGCGAGCGAGCCCTCGATCCGCTTCTTCCCCTGCGCGAGCGGGGCCTCGCCCACCTCGCGCACGATCACGTCGAAGCCCGAGCGGGCCACGACCTCGGCGATCCCGCTCCCCATCAGCCCACAACCGACCACGCCCACCTTCTGGATCGCCACCTCGCCTCCTCGGCTCTACTCGTGCTTGACGAGAAAATCCTTGGCTACGCCATGAAAATGTCGCTTCACCCACTGCCTCCAGGCCGCGGGGGGAGGCTCGAGCGCGTCTCCGCTCTCCAGACGGTCGAGAATCCCCTCCACCTCGGCGCGCACGTCCCTGAGCTTGCGCTTGTGGCGACTCCCGGCCCACGACGTCGCCAACGCGCTCAGCACCAGCGCGACGAGGATGCCTCCGGTCTCGGCGGCGGCCAACGGCATCATCGTCGCCCAGACCAGCGTGGCGCCCACTCCCCCGGCGGCGCTCACGAGCGTCCCCGCCACCGCCACCCCGATCGCATCTCCGCGCGTTCCGGGATCGACCTCGATGTCCACGAGCGTCTCGCCCGGACCGCTCTCCTCGAGTCGGACCTCGACGCTGTCCGCCGCGGCGACGTAATAACGCCGCGACGTCGCGCTGGCGACGCGGGCCACCTGCGACGCCCAATCGATCGCCGGCCGGTACTGGAGCCGTCGATCCGTCTTCCGCACGGTCTGCAGGAGCTGACCCCCGACCATGAACTGATCGAGGCTCGCTCCGAGAGCACGGGGCGTGCCCGGCACGACGCGGCTCGCGCGGATGGTCACGGGACCGAAGATGCGCTCCATCGGCCCGCCCACGGGGGCAATCGCGCCACTGCGGAGCTCGGCGAGCGCCATGCGCACGTGGCGGTCGGGCAGGCCGACTTCCTTGGCGATCCGGAGCAACTCGCCCTCGTCGAGCGAGCCGTCCCCCACGTCGCTCTCGCACGCGGCCAGGTCGCTGGCGCGCCGAATGACTTCGTCGAACTGGCGGCGGGTGAGGCTCCTGTTCTGCTCGTCGCCCATGTCAGCCCGGAAGCGCTTCCACGACCACAGCGCCGCCCTGCCCTCCGCCGATGCACGCGGCGGCGAGACCGTAACGGGCTCCGCGACGGCGCAGCTCGTGGAGCACGTGGATCGTGATGCGCGCGCCCGACGCGGCCAGCGGGTGGGTCAGAGCGATCGCTCCTCCGTTCACGTTGGTCTTCTCCGGGTCGAGACCCAGCTCCTTCTCGACCGACTTGTATTGGGGCGCGAACGCCTCGTTGATCTCGACCAGATCCATGTCGGCGACCTCGAGTCCGGCGCGCTCGAGCGCCTTGCGCGCGGCCGGAGCCGGGCCGATCCCCATGATGCTCGGGTCCACTCCCGCGAAGCCCCAGGAGAGCAGCCGGCCGATGGGACGGAGACCCTTCCCATCCGCCCACGCGGCGTCCGCGACCACGCACGCGGCGGCGCCGTCGCCGATGCCGCTCGCGTTGCCCGCCGTGACCAGCCCATCCTTCTTGAAGTACGGACGGAGGGCCCCGAGCGCTTCAAGCGTGGTGTCGGGGCGCATGTGCTCGTCGGCCTTGTACTCGACCTCGCCTTTGCGCGTCTTCACGGTGACGGGCGTGATCTCCGCGTCGAAGCGGCCCTGGTCCCACGCCGCCTTCGCGCGGTGCTGGGAATGGAGCGCGACCCGGTCCGCCTCCTCACGGGTCACCCGGTAGCCCTCGGCCAGCTTCTCCGCGGTCTCCGCCATGGTGAGTCCACAGTTGCTGTCCTTCAGCGCCTCCCACAGGACGTCCTCGAAGAAGCCGCCGGCCTGACCCAGCCGGAGTCCACCCCACCTGGCGCCACGCACCACGTGGGGGGCCGTGCTCATCGATTCGGTGCCGCCGCACAGGGCGGCGCGCGCGTCGCCCAGCAGGATCTCCTTCGCGCCCTGGACGATGGCCTCGAAGCCGGAGCCGCATAGGCGATTCACGGTGAGCGCGCCCGAATCCTGGGAGAGCCCGGAGCGGAGTCCGACGTGGCGGGCCAGGTAGATCGCGTCCGACGAGGTCTGGAGCGCGTTCCCGAAGAACGTGTGGCCGACGTCCGCAGCCTCGATCCGCGCCGCGGCGAGCGCCGCGCGCGAGGCGATCACGCCGAGGTCGGTGGCGGAGAAATCCTTGAGCGAGCCACCGAAGGTGCCGAAGCCGGTGCGCTTGCCGGAGAGGAATACGACGGTGCCAGCTTGTCCCTGCGTTCCCATCGGAACCTCGTGGTGCGGGCGATCCATCCCCTGCCCAGCCCTACCCGGGGCGCCCCCGCGGGTTCAGCGAACGAGCGGTCGTCCCGTCGGGTCCGCGACGACCACGCTGCCCACGCCCAGGGCGCGGATGCCCGCCTCGATCTCGGCCAGGTCCCCCACCACGACGACGTTCATCTCGTCGGGGCGCACGTACTGGCGGGCGACCCGCTGGACGTCCGCCTGGGTAACCGCCGAGATCCGTTGAGAGTAGGTGTTAAGGAAATCGAGCGGCAGGTCGTAGAGCGCGATCGCGGCGAGGCGCGCGGCGATTCCGAACGTCGTCTCCATGGCAGCCGGGAGGCTGAGCTGCACGTAGCTCTTCGCCTTGTCCAGCTCGGCCTGGGGGACCGGCTCGCGGATCCCGCGCAGCTCCTTGATGAACTCGATCAGCGCCGAGTCGCTCTTCTCGGTGACGATTTCGGCGCTGGCCGTGAACGGTCCCGGGCTCTTCCGCATGTCGAACCCGGTGGTGGCGCCGTAGGTGTAGCCCCGCGTCTCGCGCAGGTTCTGGTTCAGCCGGCTGGTGAACGCGCCGCCCAGCACCGTGTTCATCACCTGGATGGGGAAGAAATCCTGCGTCGAGCGCGCCACCCCGATCGTGCCCATACGGACCGAAGACTGCGCGGCGCGTGGCGTGTCGATCAGATAGACGGTCGGCGCGCGCGTCACGGGCGCCGGGGGAAACCCGATCTCCGGCACGGGCGCGGCCTGCCACCCACCGAGCGACCGCTCGAGCCGCCGCTGGATGTCGTCCGGCCGAACGTCCCCGACCACGACCAGGGCCGCGTCGTTGGGCCGGTAGTACGTCTGGTAGAACCGCAGAACGTCGTCACGGGTGATGGACGCGACCGACGCCTCGTTGCCGAACGTCGCGTGGCCGTAGGGATGATCGGGGCCGTACAGGATCGCCATGTACGCCTGATCAGCCATCGCGGGACCCCGGTCCCTGATCTGCAGCAGCTGCGTCAAGCGCTCCTGTCGGAGCCGCTCGACCTCGTTCCCGGGGAAGGACGGCCGGAGCGTTACGTCGGCCATGAGCGCGAGCGCGCTGTCGAGCTGCGCGACCGGCGCGTGCAGCGTGACGCGCGAAGCGTCGAGACCGGCGGTGGTCGCCAGCGAGATGCCGAGAAAGGAGATCTGCTCGGCGATCTGGAGCGACGAGCGTCCGGTGGTGCCCTCGTCGAGCAGGGTTCCGACCAGCGTCGCCAGGCCTTCCTTGCCCGCCGGGTCCGACTCGCTGCCGGTGCGGACGACCAGCACCAGATCGACGACCGGGAGCTCGTGCTGCTCGACGATCAGGATGCGCAGGCCATTCGAGAGCCGGCGCTCGAGCACGGTGGGAAGGGTGAGCGGCTTGACCGGACCGAGCACGGGCGGCTGCGTCACCGGGTTGCCGGACGGTGCCTGGGCGCCGACTGGCTGGGCGCCGCCGAGGACAACGAGCGCGGCGAGCCGCGCGACCCAGGCTCTCATCGCCGGCCTCCGGGCACGAGCAACGAGGTGTCGCCCTCGGGGACGACCGTGAGGACGACCTTGGGCCTGGCGAACAGGACGCGCGCGAGGTTCTGCAGGTCCGCGGGCTTCACGCGCAGATAGCGGTCGGCGTCGGCGCGGAGCGAGTTGGGCTCGCCGAGGAAGTAGTCGTAGTAGGCCAGCTCCTCGGATTTGCCGTTCACGCTGGACATACGATCGAGCAGCCGCGCCATGTAGCCGTTCCGCGCCGCCTCGAGCTCGCGGTCCGTCACGCCCCCGGCGACCAGGCGGGCGATCTCCTCGTCCACGACCGCGGCCAGCTCGGTGGGCTCGTGGCCGGGCTTCGCGGTGAACTGGAGCTGAAAGATCCCGTCGAGTCTCTGCCCCGACTGGAATCCGCTCACGTCGGCGGCGATCTGGAGGTCGTAGACCAGGCGCTTGTAGAGCCTGGAATCCTTTCCGCCGACCAGGATCTGCCGGATCAGGTCGAACTCGGCGTCGCCCGGCGCAAACGCCTTGGGCGACCCCCACGCGTAGTAGACGCGCGGCAGCTGGACGCGGTCCTCCAGCAGGAGGAACGTGTCGCGCTGGATGCGCGGCGCCGGGACGCTGGCCCGCCGCTCGATCGCCGGCCCGCGCGGGATGGCGCCGAAGTACTTCTCGACCCACGCCTTCGTCTCGTCGCGCTCGAAGTCACCCGCGATCACGAGCGTCGCGTTGTTGGGCGCGTACCACTTGCGGAAGAACGCCTTCACGTCGTCGAGGGACGCGGCGGAAAGGTCGTCCATCGAGCCGATCACGGTCCAGGAATACGGATGATCCGACGGAAAGAGCGCCGCCAGGATCGTCTCGGTCGCGCGACCGTAGGGACGGTTGTCGAAGTTCTCCAGCCGTTCGTTCTTCACCACCTCGCGCTGCAGATCGAGCTTCTCCTGATCCAGCGTCGGGAGGAGCCACCCCATGCGGTCCGCCTCGAGCCACAGCGTGAGGGGCAGCGCGTTCGAGGGCACGTCCTCGTAGTAGTTCGTGCGGTCTTCGGTGGTGGAGCCGTTGCTCGAGCCACCCGCGGATTCCATCCACACGTCGAACTGCCCGACCGGCACGTTCTCGGACCCCATGAACATCACGTGCTCGAACAGGTGGGCGAAGCCCGTGCGCCCGGGAAGCTCGTCGGCCGAGCCGACGTGATACCACACGTTGACGGCGACCAGCGGTACGGACCTGTCCTCGTGCAGAATGACCTGGAGGCCATTCGGCAGCGTGAATTTCTCGTACGCGAGCTGGGGGAGGTCCTGCGTGGCCGCGAGCGGCAGCGCGTGCGCAAGGCAGACGCCGGCCAGGGCGAGGGTGCGGAAACTCATACCGATCAGGCGAACTCGTTGTCGGGCGGCTTTTCTTTCAGGTACTGCCGGAACGCGGTCTTGTTGTTGCACTTCATGGAGGCCTCGACCGGCTCGATCTGATTGCTCATCAGGTACTCGAGGATGTGCTGATCGAGGAGCTGCATGCCGTCCTTCTTGCCGGTCTGGATCATGGAGGGGATCTGATGGATCTTGTTCTCGCGGATGAGGTTCGAGATCGCCGAGGTGCCGACCATGATCTCATGGGCGGCCAGCCGTCCCTTGCCATCCTTCTTGCGCATCAGCACCTGGGAGACGACGCCCTTCAAGGACTCCGCGAGCATCGAGCGGATCTGCTCCTGCTGGTCCGCCGGGAAGACGTCGATGATGCGGTCTACCGTTTTGGGCGCCGAGCTCGTGTGCAGTGTGTCGAACACGAGGTGGCCGGTCTCGGCCGCGGTGATCCCGAGCTCGATCGTCTCCTGATCGCGCATCTCCCCCACCATGATCACGTCCGGGTCCTCGCGCAGCGCGGCCCGCAGCGCGTTGGCGAAGCTTGCCCGCAGCTCCCAACCGCGAAGCGCGGGAGTATACGTCCAGCAGGTGGGACCGGGCTAGAAAGCCGATGTCCTCAGCGCTTGGCCTCGCCGACCTCGATGGTCCCCGGGGCCTGGGTCCCGTTGCCCACCACCAGGAACGGGTAGAGGCCGGGAGGAGCGTCCGCGAAGGTGACCACGAAACGGGCATCGGCCACGAGGAGCGGGGGACTGGAGAGCTGCCCGGTCGTGCGCAGGAACTCGGCAGCCGGGGGCGCGAGCCCGCCCGGCGGGAACGAGACCACATGGACGCGCTGGTCGCCGCTCACGAACTGGACGTAATCCCCGGGCCGGATCACCAGGCTGGCGGGGTCTGGGCTCTCACGGTTGCCCTCGCTGACGAGTCGAACTCGGTGGACGCGGTCGTCGTCGCCCAGGCCGAGCGAATCCCGGAGGAGCTGCTCCGGACGGAGTCTGGGATCGGGCCGCTCGCACGCGGCGACCAGTCCCAGCAGCGTGAGAAGGATGAGGCCCGGCCGAAGCCCGAGCCCGGATCGATCGGTCAGCCGCGCTCCCCGACCGACGTCCCGCACGCCACGCAGAACCGCCATTCGACCTCGAGCTCCTCGCCGCAGTTCGAGCACGGAGCCGTATGCATGTCCGCGCCGCAGAAGGGACAGAAATTGAGCTTTTCGCGGTCGGGCAGCGGCTCGCGACACCAGACACAAGCAGACGGCGGGCCACCGCGCGCGGGAGTGGGTGTCGAAGCCGAACCCTTCGGTTGGGCCGGCTTAGCAGGCTGGGACGAGGAGGTCTTCGGCGGCGTCTGGGAAACCGACGCTTTCGGCGTCGCCCCGGGTGTGGCGGGCCTGGCCGGCGGCTCCGAAGCGGCCGCCTGTGGGCCCGCGCTCGGCTGAATGGGCGTGGCCGTGAGACCGGACTCGTGCATCACTACCCTTCCCTGCCTGGGGAACGGATCCTCGGCAGTCGAGAGAATCGCGTCCAGCCCACCGGTCATCACCGTCAGGACCGGAGCGGCCGCCTGTCCCACCGCCGGTCCGCGCACCGGATCGGGGAGGTCGCGCGGCATGAGGAGCGGATTCAGGCGCACGTCCGCGGCCGCGTACGCGCGATACAGGCCCGTGTTCGGGTTGGACGATCCCAGCTCGTCCCTGATCTCACGCACGGCGTGCTCGGACTCCAGCACCAGATACTCGCCCTCGCCCGCGAGCAGCCGGAGCAGCGCGTCCTCGTAGTCGCCGTTCATCTCCACGCCGATGCGGTCCCGGTGCGTGCGGTACGGCACGAGGTTCTGGTAGATCTCGGCGACTGTGAAGGGCTCGCTCAGATAGCTCGGCCGCGAGCGGAGGATCTCCTCGACCAACGCGCGGTGGAAGCGAGCGACCGGACCCATCATGGTGGATTCCATGCTATTCATCCTCCAGGGCGATGAGCCGCTCGCGAATGGCCGCCTGGAGGAAACCCTCCGGCTCCTTGAACGGGATCTCGACTCCCCGCTCCTCGTGCCACCGCTCGGCCAGACGCCTCATGTAGTGAGCCAGCGTCTCGTGGCTGAAGCCGGCGTGGTCCCTCATCTGTCGGACGATCTCGTGCCAGGTGCCCCGGAAGACGTAGCCGTCCGGGAGTCGGATCTGATGGAGAGCGATCTCTTCCACGGCTCCCTGCGCGCGCTCGAACAGCTCGAGCTGGCTCGGGTCGAAGACCTGATGCGCGGGTCCGCCGTTGAACTGGGACTCCACCTCGGAAAGGAGTCGGTCCACCGGATCAGAGACCGACTCGATCTCCTTGAGCCTGCTCGCCCAGGGAGCGAGCCGCGGGTCGCCCTCCTCGATCTGCCAGAGCGCGCGCTTGAGCTCGACCAACCGCCACACCGCGAGCGCGTCCCAATGCTCCATCGGCGGAACCCGCTCGAACTCGCGCAGCGCACCCTCCCAATCGCCCCGATCGTAGAGCAGATGTCCGAGATAGACCCGCGCCTCGTGCAGGTCCGGGTCGAGGCGAAGGGATCGCCGGATCTGTCGGGCGGCTCCGACCTCGTCACCCAGCCGATGCAGCGCGTACCCGAGTGAAGCGGCGGCCTCGGCGTTCTCGGGGCGGGCGGCGGCGGCCTCCGCGAACACGTCACGGCACTCCGAGTACATCGCTTCGCGATACAGAGCGCGGCCCATCGTCAGCATGAGCTCGACGTCGTCGTCGTAGCCCATCGCGGCCACCTGGCCGAAAAGGTGGAGCGCCTGATCGCGCTCGCCGAACCTCAGCAGCGTCTCGCCCATTCCGACCAGCGCGTCCTCGTGCGCGGGGTCGAGCACGAGCGCCCGCTCGAACGACGTGCGCGCCCAGGCGAACTCTTCGCGCGCCAGGCGCGCGTAGCCCAGTCCGACGTACAGCTCGACCGCGTTGGGATAAAGAGAAAGGCCCTCTTTGAGCATCTCGAGGGCCCCGTCGTAGTCACCGTCGTTGTAGAGCTTGTGCGCCTGCTCGTCGTATTCCTCTGCGCTGAGGAACCGCTCTGGCATCGGGGGGGGACCTCCAAGCTATCGGGAAGGCGGTGCGAGGTGGGTCGGCCCAAATCTAATGAACTGGTCTGACCGATACCACTGTCTTTTTCAGGCCAACACCTTCCCGTAGCGTACTCCGCACATTGGACACACTAGATATGGGCCCACCCGGTTCAGCCGCTGGAGCGGATGATGGCGTGGGCAGTTCGGATCCTCGCCCGCATCCTGGTGGTCCTTGACCGCCTTCTTCTCGCCGCGGGTCGCCGCGGGAATGGTCATCTCGAAGCGCATCGCCGACGCGCTGCACTCGAAGATGACCATGCCCGATCCATCGTCCTCGCTGCGGACGCGGAGCGGCTCGAGGAATCCGCCCATCGGCGAAGGGATCTGCGCGGTCGCGTACCAACGCTTCAGCTGCGTCTTCTCGTCGGGGAGCGGCAGCGCATCCCCGAGCGGTTCGGCCGGAGCGCCGGGACGCATGACGGCCTTCGCGACCGGCTTTGGGCCCGGAGGGGGCGGCCCGACCAACGGCTTCGCGCGCGGCGACGGCGGAAGCGGCGGCCGCGGCGGACGGACGGGACGGATGGGCTGGGCCTCCTCGTCGTCGTCCTCGATCGTGGCCGACACTCCGATCGGAGAAGACCGGCCGGGGGGAAGCGGACGCGGAAGCGGCCCACCCACCAGCTCGTCGGCCGGCTCGGGACTCGGCTTCTCGACCTTCGGCGCAGACTTCGCGGGCTCCTTGCTCGCCGGCGTCTTCGGGGCCGAAGCCGGGGCCGGCTTCGTCGGAGCCGGAGCGGGAGTCGGCTTCTTCGGAGCCGGGGCGGGAGCCGGCTTCTTCGGAGCCGGAGCCGGAGCGGGCTTCTTCGGAGCCGGAGCCGGCTTCTTCGGAGCCGGGGCGGGAGCCGGCTTCTTCGGAGCCGGGGCGGGAGCCGGCTTCTTCGGAGCCGGAGCCGAAGCCGGCTTCTTCGGAGCCGGAGCCGAAGCCGGCTTCTTCGGAGCCGGAGCCGAAGCCGGCTTCTTCGGAGCCGGAGCCGAAGCCGGCTTCTTCGGAGCCGGAGCCGGAGCGGGCTTCTTCGGAGCCGGAGCCGGAGCGGGCTTCCTGGGCGCCGGTGATGCTGGTTTCGTCGCCGCCGGCGCCAGCTTCGGAGCCGGCTTCTTCTTGGGAGCTGCCTTCGGGGGCGCCTTCTTGACGGCCGGCTTCGCCTTCGGCGCGGTCTTCCTGGCGGGCTTGCCTACGACCTTCCCAGCCGAGGCCTTCTTCTTGGCCAACGGCTTACGAAG
>CAMCNM010000033.1 GCA_945876015.1 Gemmatimonas phototrophica | reverse complement strand
GATTACGGAGGCGGACCTGCGCGCGGTCAAGCACCTTCGGGTGACGGTGGCGAGCCGGCGTCCGACGTCGGTCACGCTCGCGCGCATGGGTCTGGTGGGGTCGCGCTGGATCAAGCGCGCCGGCGAGGGTGTTCTCGCGGGGATGATCGGGGACACGCTGGCCTCGGGATTCGGGCGGCTGGAGGTCGGCTCGGTGTCGCGCGTCACCGAGGGCAGCGCGTACGAGTCGCCGCCGCGCGTGCTCGAGCAGCTGTCCGACCCGACCCTCGCGTTCGGCGGTCAGGGGGTGGAGTTCAACGAGAAAGGACTCGGACTCCGCTTCGACGACCTCGGCACCGGCGAGCGCGCGGAGGTCTACCAGCGCTTCCCGCAGCAGCCGCGCGACTTCCTCGAATATCGCGAGGCTCGTCTGTGGGTCGTGCCCCGGTTCGGCGACTTCGGCTCGGACCGGCCGCGCTACTTCTACTTCAGGGTCGGGAAGGATACCGACAACTTCTATCTCTACCGGACCCGGCTCGGGTCTCCGAGCAACCCGGCCGGGGTGACCCAGAGCGATTGGCTTCCGGAGGTCGTGGTGGACTTCGAGGAGTGGGAGACGCTGCGCGTGCGCGCCGAGCAATGGCTGAGCCGCTCGCCGCGGGCTCCGGGCGCGCCGCCCGTGCAATTCTGGAGCGCGGACTCGACGTACGCGGTCGTGCTGCGCGACCGCGGGCGCGGCCCCGACCTGGCGAACGTGCGCGAGATGTCGGTCGGCGTGTGGAACGACGGCGCGCCGTTCAGCGGCGAGATCTGGGTGGACGAGCTGCGCCTGTCGCGCGGGGTGCGGACGCCGGGAGGCGCGGGCCACCTGGACCTCGATCTGAGCGCCGCGGACTTCGCGGACGTGCGGCTCACGCTCCGGAGCCGCGGAGCGAACTTCCGCCAGCTGGAGGAGCGGCCCAGCTATCAGACCGACCAGCTTCTCACGTTGGCCTCGGTATTCCGGCTCGATCGGTTCCTGCCCGGGTCCTGGGGCGTGGATCTCCCGCTCATCGTCTCGCACGATCAGACCGCGCTCGATCCGACGTACCTGCCGAACAGCGACGTGCGGGCGGACCTGATCCAGGGGCTTCGCACCACGGGAAGCGACCAGACCCGCGTGAGCCTGGGGTTCCGCAAGCGCACGCCCTCCGGCAATCCGATCGTGGGTGCGCTCCTCGACGGAATCGACGCGCAGGTCGGGTGGTACGGAGGATCGAACGGGTCGATCACGAGCGACCAGAGGGCGAGCGGGGTGGACGCCCGCCTCGGATACGCGCGCGCGCTCGCCGTCCGGGACTTCCCGCTGCTTCCCTCGTTCCTCGAGGGCGTGGCGCGGGCGATCCTGCCGCGTTTCCTCGAGGAGCCGGTGGTGGGCGCCCGTCTGCGCTGGTCGCCCGAGCGCTTCTCGCTCGGCAGCGCGTGGAACCGGCAGGACGCGACGATCATCCGTTTCGACCGGATCATCGCGACCCCGGCGGACAGCGCCGCCCTCCCCACCGAGCTTCCACGGCAGGCGATGGAGACCGCCGCCGAGCTCCGACTTCGTCCGCTGCCGTCGCTCACCGCGGACTTCACCGTGCTCACCGACCGAGACCTGCTCGATCCCGAGCGCGCGGTGACCGATCCCGAGCTGCAGGCACTGCTCGCGCGCGAGCGCGGCGGCATCGCCGGGCTCGATCTCGGTTGGGAGACGCACCGCGACCTGCGCACGCGCATCACCTTCCGGCCGCAGCTGACGTCCTGGCTCCGCTACGACGTCACCTGGAGCACGCGGTATCTCTCGGACAGGAACGCCACCTTCGCGCGGCGCACCGCTTCGGGCGGCGATACGCTCGGGCTCCCGCGCACCGCGGATGGCCAGCGCGACGTGCGCTCCTCGTTGGCGCTCGACCCGCGGCCGCTGGCCGGGACGATGCTGGCGACCGACCCGACCAGCATCCTCGCGTTGTTCTTGCGGGGCCTCCGGCCCTTGAGCGTGGTCTGGCAGGACGGCGTGGCGTCGCGCTTCCATCAGGACGTGGTGGATCCGGGTACCGCCTTCCAGCTCGGATGGGGCGAGCACCGCGAGTTCCGCTACGAGGACGGCGACACCGCCGCGTTCGTGACGGACCGCCGCACCGTGACGCTCGGGTCCGGCCTGGCCTTCGGACCCTTCGCGACCGACGTCGGCTGGGCGCGCACGCGCGGCACGACGCTCGACACGCACAGCGACCGGAGCATCCTGATCGATACCTGGCCCGACGTGCGCGTCTCGATCCGCGACCTGAGGATTCCCGGATCCTTCCGGGTGACGCTCGGCTCCGGCGCACAGCTCGTCGAGCGGAGAACGGTGTTCGGTGGCGGGCAGGTGAGGAACGACGAGGACCTGCAGATTCCCGCGGATCTGACGATCACCTGGGCGGGCGACGCTTCGCTCAGTTACCGCGGCGCGTTCCGCACGGGAGAGGGGAGGGATCCCACGGGGGAGACCGAGCGCGGCCGCGCGAACCACCGGGTCGCGCTCAGCTCCACCGTCATGCCGCCCGCGTGGCTGCCGATCGCGTTCGATCGGCCGCTCTGTCTGGCGCTGGTTTGGGGCCTCGTCGCCGAGCGCGACTGCCGACGGGTGGCGGGGCGTCCCTCGTGCGTCGCGTTCGTCGATCAGATCAACCGGAGCCTCAACCTCTCGGTGGACACGCGCGTGTCCGGGCTCGAGATGGGGCTCAACGCGAGCTTCGTGAACCGCCAGTCGTTCATCGGGCAGCGCAGCGGTTCCACCCAGCTTCAGCTCGGGCTCTTCGGGCAGTTCACGTTCGAGGCGGGCGAGCTGCCCATCCGGCCCATCCCGTAGACCCATCCCCGCGCCCCGCTCGAGTGCCGATCGTACTGCACTTCGAGCCCACCCGACCCTGCGGCGCACATGACGGATTCCGAGACTCGCGTGCTGGCACGCACCGCGGCGGTCCTCCTGGTGGTGAGCGCCGCGAGGTACGGTTGGGAGGCTCGCCGCGGTCCGCCGGCGCTTCCCGCTCCGGAGGACGACGGCCCGGCGCTCCTCGCCGAGAGTCGTCGCCTGCAACAGGAGAACGACGCCCGTGCCCGGCCGCTCGCGGCCGGTGAGCGGATCGACCCGAACCGGGCGACCGATACGGAGCTGGACCGGATGCCGGGACTCGGCCCCGCGGCGGCCCGCGCGATCGTGGCCGAGCGCGAGGAGAAGGGCGGGTTCGGATCGGTGGACGAGCTGCTGGACGTGCCTGGGATCGGTCCCGCCACGATGCAGCGGATTCACCCGTTCCTCGAGCGATCGCCGGTGGGCCGGACCGTGCGCGGTGGGGCTCCTCCGTCGAGCCGACCGGCGGTGCCACGCCTGACCAGGGCGGCGCCGGCCGCGCTCGACCTGAACGCCGCGAGCCAGGCCGACCTGGAGCGACTCCCTGGGGTGGGACCCGCTCTCGCCGCCAGAATCATCGAGAAACGGACGGCGAAGGGAGGTTTTCGGACCCCCGACGACCTGCTCGAGGTGCGCGGAATCGGGGCGGCGACCCTCGCCCGCCTCCGACCGCTCGTACGGGTGGGCGGGGGGGTGCGCCGCTGAGGTTTTACGCGAGTCGAGGAAGGCGGAAATCCCTGGCCCCGATCATCTTACGGCTTGACCCTGGTCCCTCCGGCGTCCTAGGTTTTCCGGTCGGCTGCCGGGAGCCCCTTCCCATGCACCCCAAGTTTCCTCGTAGCGGGCGGTTCGGCCGGGTATCCTAGGATTCCGACCAGTCCGCGTAGGGTCGCTCCGCCCAGGATCCTTCCGCTCCCCCACAGGAACGAGGGCGATGGCAACGAGCGTCGCGCAGGACCGCCTGGGTGACCTCTTCGTCCGCGAAGGTCTGATTACCGAGCCGCAGCTCCAGCAGGCTCTCGCGGAAGGAAAGAAGGAGGGCACCCGGCTCGGCTTCGCGCTCGTAAAGCTCGGCTTCGTCGCCGAGGACGAGCTCACGCGCATGCTGTCCAAGCAGTATCGCGTGCCTGCGTTGGACCTCGCGAAGGTGATCTCGATCGACCCCAAGATCATCAAGATCATCACCCCCGACGTGGCCTATAAGCATCTCGTGCTGCCCCTCCGGAAGATGGTGGGCAAGCTCACGGTCGCGATGACGAATCCGACCGACATGGCAGCGATCGACGACCTCCGCTTCATCACCAAGCTGAACGTCGAGCCCGTCATCGTCGGCGAGTTCACGCTCCGCAAGCACCTCGAGAAGTACTACGGCGTGCAGGGTGGGGGCGAGGCGGGCAATCTCGGCGAGCTCCTCAGCGAGATGAACGAGGAGGACCTCGAGTTCGTCGAGGAGAAGGAGGACGAAACCTCGGTCGCCGCCCTCCAGGCGCAGGTCGAAGACGCTCCGGTCGTGAAGTTCATCAACAGTCTGCTCACGGATGCCGTGCTCAAGGGCGTCTCCGACATCTACATCGAGCCCTTCGAGAAGGAAATCCGGGTCCGCTACCGGAAGGATGGGCGGCTCCATGAAGTGATGAAGCCGCCCATGAAGATGAAGGCGGCCATCACGTCGCGTATCAAGATCCTCTCCGATCTCAACATCGCCGAGAGACGCGTCCCGCAGGACGGGCGCATCAAGCTCAAGATGAAGAGCAAGGTGGTCGATTTCCGCGTCTCGACCCTGCCGGTGATCTTCGGCGAAAAGATCGTGATGCGAATCCTCGACAAGGGGAACCTGACGTTCGACCTGACCAAGTTCGGGTTCGAGCAGAAGGCGCTCGACGACTTCATGTGGTCGATCCAACGGCCCTACGGGATGGTGTTGGTGACGGGTCCGACGGGCTCGGGCAAGACCACCACTCTCTACTCTGCGCTGTCGCAGATCAATACGATCGACACCAACATCATGACGGCCGAGGACCCGGTCGAGTACAACCTCTACGGCATCAACCAGGTGCTGGTGCGCACCGAGATCGGGATGACGTTCCCCGCCGCGCTCAAGGCGTTCCTGCGGCAGGACCCGAACATCATCATGGTCGGAGAGATCCGCGACATCGAGACCGGCGGCATCGCGATCAAGGCGGCCCTCACAGGCCACCTGGTGCTCTCCACCCTGCACACGAACGACTGCCCCTCGACCATCACCCGTTTGATGGACATGGGGCTGGAGCCGTTCAACGTCGCGTCAGCGCTCAACCTGCTGACCGCGCAGCGCCTGGTGCGGAAGAACTGCACCAAGTGCGTCGAGCCGGTCACCTATCCGGAGGAGTTCCTCAAGGCTGCCGGCGTTCCCCTCGATTGGGCGAGCAAGGTCACCTTCATGCGGGGCAAAGGGTGCGACCAGTGCGGTGGCTCAGGCTCCAAGGGCCGCACCGGGGTCTACGAGGTGCTGCGCAACACCAACGCCATGCGGAAAGCGATCATGGCCTCCGCCAGCACCGACGAAATCCGGGCCGTCGCCAGCTCGGAGGGCACGCTCACGCTGCGCGAGGACGGCTTGAAGAAGGTCGAGCGCGGAGTCACGTCGCTCGAGGAAGTCATCAAGGAAACCACCGCGGTTGACTGATCGCGGTCACGACTGATCACCCGAGTCCGGAAGCTATCGTGGCAGAACAACCGCAGGCTCGCCCGCAGCAGCCCGCCCCGCCGGCTCCCCAGCAGGAGCTGTCCCTCCGCGTTCTCCTCCAGGAGATGATCCAGCGGGGCGCCAGTGATCTGCACATCACGGTAGGGGACAAGCCGAAGCTGCGGGTGGACGGCGACCTGACGAATTCGAACGTCAACTACGTGCTCGCGCCCAAGGACACGCTCGCTCTGGCGTACTCGATCCTCACCACCGAGAACCAGAAGAAGAGGTTCGAGACCGAAGACGAACTCGACTTCTCCTTCGGCGTGCAGAACCTCTCGCGCTTCCGCGGCAACGTGTACAAGCAGCGCGGCTGCGTGGCGATGGCGATTCGGCAGATCCCCTACGAGATCCACACGCTCGAGAAGCTCAATATGCCCCCGGTGCTGAACAAGCTTGCGGAGCGGCCTCGCGGGCTCGTGCTGGTCACCGGTCCGACGGGCTCGGGCAAGTCGACGACGCTGGCCGCGATGCTCGACAAGATCAATCGGGAGCGGAAGGGTCACATCATCACGATTGAGGACCCGATCGAGTTCATCCATCGCCACAAGGCGTGTGTGGTGAACCAGCGTGAGGTCGGGGCCGATACCAAGTCGTTCACCGCGGCACTCAAGTACGCGCTGCGCCAGGACCCCGACGTGATCCTGATCGGCGAAATGCGCGATCTCGAGACGATCGCGGCGGCGCTCACCATCGCGGAGACCGGGCATCTCGTGCTCGCCACCCTGCACACCAACTCCGCGGCCGAATCGATCAACCGCATCGTGGACGCGTTCCCGGCGCACCAGCAGGGGCAGGTTCGTGCCCAGCTCGCGTTCGTGCTCGAGGGCGTGATCACGCAGACCCTCATCCCGAAGGCCAAAGGCCGGGGACGGGTGGTCGCGGCCGAGGTCATGATCTGCACGCCCGCCATCCGCGCGGTCATCCGCGACGAGAAGATCCACCAGATCTACTCGCTCATGCAGGCGGGCAAGAAGCACGGGATGCAGACGATGAACGACTCGCTCCAGCTGCTCTACATGAAGGGCGAGATCACCCTCGAGGAGGCGCTCAAGCACTCGGGCGACCCCGCCGAACTGCTGCGCGCCGTGGGCGAACCGGTACCTCAGGGTTGAGTCGGCGGGACAACGAGTCCAGATTAAGCGAGGGGTGTGTCCCGAGTTCAGTTGAAACTCAGGTGATGCCGCAAGAGACGCGGTCACGCTGCCGCGTCGGTGGTCGTGAGGAGATTGGGCGTTAGGGCTCGGACGAGCAAGGGCAGATGGTGATAGCCTCTCACGCGTCGGAACTGCGCTTCCACGAGCCAGAGGGGCTCGGCATGGTCACGATGAACGACCACCTGCTCGATCTCGTGGAGAAGAAGCTGGTCGAACCGGGAGAGGCGTACATGAAGGCGGTCGAGAAGACCCAGCTGCTCAAGGACATGCAGGCACGGGGCTTCAACACCTCCTTCCTGAACGCCTGATTCAGGGCGGCGGCTTCCGGCCGCCGCCCTCCCCTCCCATGGCCACCGCCCGACGGACGCACGCCCGTACGCCGCGAGCACAGCGAGCCCGCTCGGACGAGGCTCCGCCTCCCTTCCGCGAGCGCATGCAGGCGCTCCGGCTCGTTCCGCGCTTCCTGGCGATGGTGTGGCGCACGCGCCCCTCCCACGCGATCGGCATCTTCGCGTGCCGTGTCGTCTCCGCGTTCGGACCCGTTGCCCTCCTCTGGGTCGGGAAGCTCATCGTAGACGGGGTTGTGGCGAGCATGGGCTCCGCCGCCCCGGATTGGCGTCGGCTGTTCGGCCTGGTCGCGCTGGAACTCGGCGTCGTCGTCGCGCTGGAAGGCCTGCGCCGCGTCACGACGCTGCTCGAGAGCCTGCTCGGGGACCTGTTCGCCAACGAGATGAGCGTGCGCATCATGCGGCACGCCGCGACGCTCGACCTGGAGCGCTTCGAGGACCCCGACTTCTACGACAAGCTGCAGCGCGCGCGGCGCCAGACGATGGGCCGCGTCGTCCTGCTCGGCACGCTGATGGGGATCGGCCAGCAATTGCTGACCGTCGTCACCCTGCTGCTTGCCCTGATCGCGTTCAATCCGTGGCTGCTGCTTATCTTGACGCTCGCGATCCTCCCCGCGTTCATCGGCGAGACGCACTTCGCGGGGCTCACCTACTCGCTGTTCTACAGATGGACGCCCGAGCGCCGCGAGTTGGACTATCTGCGTTACGTCGCCGCGAGCGACGAGACCGCGAAGGAGGTCAAGCTGTTCGGCCTCTCGGACTGGTTCATCGACCGCTACGCCGTGCTCGCCGAGAAGTACTACCAGGCGAACCGCGACATGGCGGTGCGCCGCGCGGTGACCGGCGGCCTGCTGAGCAGCCTGTCCACGGTGGCGTACTACGGCGCGGTCGCGTTCATCCTCGTGCAGGCGGTGGGCGGCCTGATCACGATCGGTACGTTCACATTCCTGATCGGGTCGTTCGACCGCAGCCAGGGTCTCGTGTCGAACGTGCTGATCCAGGCGGCGAACACCTACGAGGAGAGCCTGTTCCTGCGCGACCTCTATGACTTCCTCGAGATGCAGCCGCGCACCGCTCCAGCGCACGACGCGCGGCCGTTTCCGGCCCCCATCCGACAGGGCTTTGTGTTCGAGGGGGTGGGCTTCCGGTACGCCGACACCGAGCGCTGGGCGGTGCGCGGCGTGAACTTCGCCCTCAGTCCCGGGGAGAGGCTCGCGCTCGTGGGTGAGAACGGCGCCGGGAAGACGACGCTGGTCAAGCTCCTCACCCGCCTTTACGACCCGCACGAAGGTCGCATCCTGCTCGACGGTGTCGATCTCCGGGAGTACGACCTGACCGCCGTGCGCCGCGCGATCGGCGTCATCTTCCAAGATTTCGTGCGCTACGACCTGATCGCGCGCGAGAACATCGCGGTCGGGCGGATCGAGGCGCGCGCCGAGGAGGCCCGCATCCACGACGCGGCGGAGAAGAGCCTCGCGGCGAGCGTGATCGACCGCCTCGGTGGCGGGTTCGACCACATGCTCGGGCGCCGCTTCGAGGGCGGCGCCAACCTTTCCGGCGGGGAGTGGCAGAAGATCGCGCTCGCGCGCGCCTACATGCGCGACGCGCAGGTGCTCGTTCTCGACGAGCCGACCGCGGCGCTCGACGCGCGCGCCGAGTTCGAAGTCTTCCGGCGTTTCACCGAGCTCACGGCGGGTCGCATCGCCGTCCTGATCAGCCATCGCTTCTCTACCGTACGGATGGCGGATCGCATCCTGGTTCTCGATGGCGGGCGCGTGACGGAGGACGGTTCCCACGAGGCGCTCGTTTCCGCCGGCGGGTTGTACGCCGACCTGTTCAAGCTCCAGGCGGCGGGTTATCGCTAGCGGCGACTCAGAGAATGTGGCAGAATGTCTGAGTTCAATCTCACTTCCACCCAGAGGGACTCCATGGCCATGAAGAGATCCGGCCGAAAGGCCGGAAAGAAATCGGCGAAGAAGTCCAAGAAGAAGGCGGCCAAGAAGGCGAAGAAGGGCGCCAAGAAGAGCGCCGGAGCCCGGAAGGGCGGCAAGAAGGCGTCGAAGAAGGCCGGCCGCAAAGGTGCCAAGAAAGCCGGTTCGAAGAAGAAGGCCGCCAAGAAGGCCGTGAAGAAGGCCGGAAAGAAGGCCCCGGCGAAGAAGCCCGCGAGCAAGCCGGCCAAGCCGGCAGCTCCGAAGCCGGCCCCCGCGGCGCCCGCCCGTCCAGCGGCTCCGCCGCCTCCCAAGCCCTCGCCGCGGCCCGCACCTCCGCGGCCCCCGATGGCCACTCCGCCGAGTCCCTCACCGTGGCGTCCCCAGATGCCGAGCCCGGGTGGGTCGAGCGGTTCGAATTCTTGAGGGCTGAGCGGCTACCGCGCTGAGCCGCGGCGTCCTGATGAACGTGCAGACCGGCGGGGGCCCTCGGGCTCCCGCCGGTCGTGTTTACGGGCGGGTCAGTGGCCCAGCCCCGGCCAGACGTGCCTCCGCACCGTGCGAACCAGCAGGGCCGGGCTCACGGGCTTGATCAGCACCTCTCCGAACAGCTTGCGCGTTCTACACGGATTGGGAAGAAATCCCGGGCAACCTCTCAACGCCGCAGGACCGATGCCGAACGGCCGCGAGCCTGTTACGGGCCCGCGGCCGCGGTCACGTCTTCCCCGACTGCCGCCCTAGTACCGGTAGGTGTCCGGCTTGTACGGGCCTTCCGGCGGGATCCCCAGATAGGAGGCCTGGCTGGCGGTGAGGCGGGTCAGCTTGACCCCGAGCTTGCCCAGGTGGAGGCGCGCCACCTCTTCGTCCAGATGCTTGGGGAGCACGTACACCTTGTGCTGGTAGACCCCCTGGTTCTTCCAGAGCTCGAGCTGCGCCAGCACCTGGTTCGTGAAGCTCGCGCTCATCACGAAGCTCGGGTGCCCGGTGGCACACCCCAGGTTCATCAGCCGGCCTTCAGCGAGGATCAGGACCGAGTGGCCGTCGGGGAAGATCCACTCGTCGTATTGCGGCTTGATGTTCTCGGATCGGATGCCTTTCACCTTCTTGAGCCCGGCCATGTCGATCTCGTTGTCGAAATGGCCGATGTTGGCGACGATCGCCTTGTCCTTCATCATCGCCATGTCGGCCGCGGTGATCACGTCGCGGTTGCCCGTCGAGGTGATGAAGATGTCGGCCGTGTCCACCACGTCCTCGAGGGTGTTCACCTCGAAGCCCTCCATCGCGGCCTGGAGCGCGCAGATCGGATCGATCTCGGTCACGATCACGCGCGCGCCCTGTCCGCGCAGCGCCTGCGCGCATCCCTTGCCGACCTCGCCGTAGCCGAGCACGACCGCGACCTTGCCGCCCATCATCACGTCGGTCGCGCGGTTGAGTCCGTCCACGACCGAGTGCCGGCATCCATAGATGTTGTCGAACTTGGACTTGGTGACCGAGTCGTTGACGTTGATGGCCGGGAAGAGCAGGGTCCCGGCGCGCTCCATCTCGGAGAGCCGGTGCACGCCGGTGGTGGTCTCCTCGGACACGCCGCGGATCCTCGCCGCGGTCCGGTGCCACCGCTTCGGGTCTTCACGCAGCGTGCGGCGCAGCAGCTCGAGGATCACGCCCCACTCCTCGGGATCCTGCTCGGCGTTGAACGCGGGCACGCGGCCCGCGTCCTCGAACTCGACGCCCTTGTGCACGAGCAGCGTCGCGTCCCCTCCGTCGTCCACGATCATGTCCGGCCCCTGTCCATCGGGCCAGAGCAGCGCCTCGTTGGTGGCCCACCAGTATTCCTCGAGCGTCTCGCCCTTCCATGCGAAGACCGGGATGCCCCTGGGGTCGCCGACCGTTCCGTCGGGCCCGACCGCCACCGCGGCCGCCGCGTGATCCTGGGTCGAGAAGATGTTGCACGAGACCCAGCGCACGTCGGCGCCGAGGTGCGTGAGCGTCTCGATCAGGACAGCCGTCTGCACGGTCATGTGCAGCGAGCCCATCACGCGCACTCCGGCGAGGGGCTTCTCCTTCCCGTAGCGCTCGCGGAGCAGCATGAGACCCGGCATCTCCTGTTCGGCCAGTCGGATCTCCTTCCGGCCCCAGTCGGCCAGGGAGAGATCCTTGACCGAGAAGGGGGGCCTGGGGCCCTCCGGCGTGCTGGTCTTCCGTTCCTTTAGAGTGGCGGTCTCCATCGCTCTGTTCTGCCCTCACCTTTGGGGTCGTTGGCGCCCGGCCTATGGCTGAGCCTAAAGATAGGGCGATGGGGGCGGGGAGTCAGCCTCGGGGCCCGAACTCCGTCAGACGACCTCGACCTGGAACACCGCCTTTCGAGGTGACAACGGACGGCTCCCGGTGCGATCGTGAGACCGGATTTCTCGCGCCTTCCCGAGGATGGAAAAGAGATGAGTCCAGACCGAGGCCATCGTCCTTCCGGCCCCGATCCGCGTACCGCGCTGGCTCCCCTCCAGCGCGCATTGGTGGCTCATCATGAGGGAAGGCCCGCGACCGTGCGTGTTCACATGGACGACGGATGGTTCGAGGACCTGCCCTCCAGCGTATTCTTCCGTTCGGGCCATGATCTCAGAGGTGCCGACCAGGCGGCGCTGGGGCTCGCGCGCGGACGCGTGCTCGACGTGGGCGCCGGCGCGGGCGCGGTCGCTCTCGCGCTCGAGGCCGCGGGCCACAGGGTCACCGCGCTCGAGGTGCTTCCGGGATTGGTCGGGGTGCTCGCGGCCCGCGGGTTGCGCGATGCGCGGCGGGGCGACCTGTGGACCTTCCGCTCCCGCGTTCGCTACGACACGGTGATCGCGCTCATGAATGGGACCGCCGCGGCCGGCTCGCTCGCGGGGCTGGAGCATCTGCTCCGCGCCCTCGCGGGTCCGCTCGCTCCCCGCGGTCAGATCCTGATCGATTCGACCGACCTGCGTGCGAAGGGTCGGCCCGCGTCACGCCCCGACGGCCGCTATGTCGGCGAGCTCCAGTATCAGCTCGAGTACGACGGCGAGCGTGGGCCCCCGTTTCCTCAGCTGTTCGTGGACCGCGCGCGGCTGGGCTCGGC
>CAMCNM010000032.1 GCA_945876015.1 Gemmatimonas phototrophica | reverse complement strand
CCCCTTCTCTACCTACCTCGGATTCAGACCTGGGGGGCGTCTGAACCGTCCTCGTCCTCGCGGCGCTTGCGCTTCCGGGCCACGGCTCCGACACCGGCGAGCCCGCTTCCCAACAGAAGCATCGTGAAGGGCTCGGGGGTGACCACCACCGGAACACACGGCCGGTTGGGGTTGTCCGCCCCGCCCGTGTCGCACTTGACCCACCCCATGTTCGGCCCGACCTGGTAGGAAGCCCAGCGCAGCTGGGTGTTCGCGACCCCGAAGTGCTGGTCCAGGTTGAAGACGAACTCGACGTAGAAATCGTTCGGGAACGACCTACAGGTCGCCCACTTGTCCGGACTTCCACCCGGATTATTGCAACCGATGATGCCGGAAGTCGACCCGTTTCCTGTCCCTTCCTTCAGCTCGAGTGTCACCCCGTTGATCGTGCCCATGAACCACGCGCCCCTGTCGGTCCAATTGCTCTTGATGCTCGCGTTGTTGTACAGAACGTCGTAGCTGAGCACTTGCCCGGACCAGGGCGATCCGGAGTGGTAGAGACCGATCCCCGTCATCGTGTGTGTCAGGCCGGCCATCCCATCGAGGTTCCAGACGCGCAGGCGGAGCGTGTTGCCCTCGGAGTAGAGGCGGACGCTGGCGCACACCTGGAGCGAGCCCATCACGCAATAGCCGTCGAAGAAGCGCTCCTCCGCACGGACCGGTGACGAGATCGTCGCCGCCGCCAACAGACCGAGAACCCAAGCTTTACGCATTGAACACAGTCCCTTTTGCCCGGCACGCAGAGTCCGGGAACGACGAAGTGCCGAAAATGCCTGCCGCCGTGTAACCCGCCGCGAACACCCGCCTGGCATCCCGGGGCCGAGCCAAGCCCGCACGCAGTCCCGGGTCACGCCGCGGATGTTAGCAGGAAGAATGCCGGGTCGGGATTATCAGGGACCTCCGCGAAATTCCTTGTGAATACTGGGTTGCCGCGGAAATCTTTGCCGCTCCGTGATGGATTCGTGTGGGACCTGTGTGACGCCTGTGGAGGAGTCGCAACGGAGACCAGGCATCCGGACTACTCGTGTAGCCATAACTCGCATCGGCTCAATCCGGGAAAGCGAGCTCGCGCTCAGCTCCCGGGCGCCTGCACAATCAGCCCTGCGAACAGTACGGTACCGGACAGTCGCTCTCGAATCGCGAGCAGGAAGGGCCGGTCCGCGCGCACCACCTCCGGAGGCGCTCGCCACGCTCGACGAGTCCATCCCTGGCTCCTTCCTGATCCCCGCCTAGCCCTCTCCCCGCTTCACGACCTTCACGACCGTGTCCCAGGTCCGGGTCGTCTGATCCTTGCCGCACGCCTCCTCGAGCACCTTCATGAACAGCCCGCCGATGTTGGGATTCGGCACGTAGGCGGAGAGCACCTCGGTGTCGGTGGCGCGCAGGATGCGCGCGTCATCCTTCTCCCAGGGCAGCTTCAGCTTCAGCGGGCAGGGCTCGTGCAGAAAGGTCACGACCCGCTTGGACCCCGCGCGCAGGCGAAAACTCGCGTAGGGGTCGGACTCGATGAGCGCGCGCAGGTCCGCGATCGGCCGCGCGATCGTGAGAAACGTCCGCCCGAGCCCCTCCTGCATCGCCTTCTCGGCCGTGCGCTGCAGGGCCGAAGTCGACGACGACCGCGCGGTGAACACTACGTTGCCGCTAGAAATCACCGTGCTCACGTCTTCGAAGCCGGCCGCCTCGAACGCGCGCGCCAGCTCGGACATCTTCGCGTTCATGGGAGTGATGCCGCGCAGGAAGGCGGCCCAGCGCTTCCCGTCCACGTCGGTTGCCTAGACCGCCTCGGCGTGCACCCCGCGCACCGAGCGGCCCGACGGATCGGCCGACGCGGCGAACGCGGCGTCCCACGCCATTGCCTCGGGCGTGCTGCACGCGATCGACTTGCCTCCCATCACGGTCCATGCCGCCGAAGGAGTCGGGAAGTGGCCGTCGAAGATCGCGCGATAGTAGTACGCTTCCTTGGTGTCGGGCGTGTTGTGGGGGAAGCGGACAGCCGCCTGGCGCATCTCGGCGTCGGAGACCTGCACCGCCGCGTGCGCCTTGAGCGAGTCGATCCAGCCATAACCGACCCCGTCGCTGAACTGCTCCTTCTGCCGCTTCGTCACTTCGTCCGGGATGATGTCGGCGAAGGCGTCCCGCAGCACCTGCTTCTCGATCCGTCCCTCCGCCTTGCGCGGCATCTTCTCGGCCGGATCGACCGACATCGCGACGTCGAGGAAATCCACGTCCAGGAAGGGCACACGCGCCTCGATCCCCCACGCTGCCATCGCCTTGTTGGCGCGCAGGCAGTCGAACAGATGGAGCCGGTCGAGCTTCCGGACGGTCTCCTCGTGGAATTCCTTCGGGTTAGGGGCCTTGTGGAAGTAGAGGTAGCCGCCGAACACCTCGTCGGCGCCCTCGCCCGAGAGCACCATCTTCACGCCCATCGTCTTGATCCGCCGCGCCATCAGGTACATCGGCGTGGCGGCGCGGATCGTGGTGACGTCGTACGTCTCCAGGTGGAGGATGACGTCGGAAACCGCGTCGATCCCTTCCTGGATCGTGTAGACGAAGCTGTGGTGCACGGTCCCGATGTGCTTGGCGACCCGCTCCGCCACCGCCATGTCCGGCGAGTCATGGAGCCCCACGCTGAAGGAGTGCAGGCGCGGCCACCACGCCTCGGCCTGGTCGTCCTCCTCGATGCGCTTGCGCGCGTAGCGCGCGGCCACCGTCGCGATGATCGTGGAGTCGAGCCCGCCCGAGAGCAGCACGCCGTAGGGCACGTCGCTCATCAGCTGCGCGTGCACCGCGCGCTCGAGCGCGGCACGGATCTCGGTGGTCGGAGTCGGCGCGGCCATCACGGTCTCGTACGAGCGCCAGGCGCGGTCGTAGTAGCGGCGCGGCTCCGCGGCTCCCGATTCCATCACGTGACCCGGAGGGAACGCGCGCACGGTCGTGCACACCGGGACGAGGGCCTTCATCTCCGACGCGACGTGCAGGATCCCCTGCGCGTCCCAGCCCAGATAGAGCGGGATCACACCGATCGGATCGCGCGCCACCATCCACGTGCCCTTGTCCAGATCGCGCAGGACGAACGAGAAGATCCCGTTCAGCTTCTGCAGCAGCTCGGCGCCCATCTCAGGGTAGAGCGCGAGGATGATCTCACAGTCCGACTCCGTGCGGAACGGATACGGCTGCCTCAGCTCCTTCCGGAGCTCCCTGTGGTTGTAGATCTCGCCGTTCACCGCGAGCACGGTGCGCTCGCCGGGGCCGTAAAGGGGCTGTGCCCCGCTGGCCGGATCGACGATCGCGAGCCGCTCGTGGACCATCACGCCGCCGGGACACACGTCCACCCCGGACCAGTCCGGTCCCCTATGGCGCTGCAGCCTCGACAGCTTGAGCGCGCGGGCGCGGTACGCCGCCGCGTCCCCCGGGATGTCGAGGATGGCGAGAATCGAGCACATGGTCTTCCTCTTCTTCTGATTACGTGGGCCGGAGCCGGAGCCGGATAAGGAACGAGGCGGCTCCCGCCGGGGAGCCGCCTCGTGGCCTGAAGGATTCTGTCCCGTCTACGCTACGGAACGAGTCCCGGCCGGCGACCCCGAGGGAGCCGTCGATTGGGATTATTGTTCGGATTCAGCGCAGGGCGGTTCATGGCCGAAAGATCGGAGGGCCGGGAAAGTGGCGCAAGCCGGGGGGTGGGGGCAGCCGATCAGCCGAGGCGGGTGGGTTCGAGGAGGCGGTGCGGGGACGAAGCCGTCCCATTCTGACATTGACAACTTTTCTCGAGGCTCTTCGCGGCTGATCGTGCACGCACTAGGGAAATAGCCAGCAAGGCGCCTGACGTGCGTCAGGATGCGCGCGCTCCACCTGGGGCGTCTTCCGGGGCGTCGCGCGTACGTCGCGCCGCGCTTCCTGCCGCAATTCCGAAGGCGCCGAAACCGCCTGCGATCTTTGATGCGTGCTCACGCTCTCCCTGCGCATCGGAGATTCGAGATGATCATGATCCCGCGTGTCGGCGGTCAGTCGGCGGAAACGGTCGATCCGGATGTCCTCACCGGCCTGGCCGACGAGATCACGTCGCTGTCCGAGCGGCTGCACACGGAGACGCAGAGGCTGCTCGCCCTCATCGCCGAATTCGATCGGCTGGGCGGATGGAAGCGCGAGGGATTCGCGTCCTGCTCGGACTGGCTCGCGTACCGGACCGGGCTCGACCGCATGACCGCGCGGGAGAAGGTGCGCGTGGCGCGTGCGCTCGCCGGCCTGCCCGATACCAGCGCCGCGATGGCCAGGGGCGAGCTCTCGTTCAGCCAAGTTCGCGCGATCACGCGGGTCGCCGACCCCGACAATGAGGAGGAGCTCCTGGCGCACGCCGGCTCCATGTCAGCCGCGGCGCTGGAGCGGCTCGTGCGCTCGTGGCGGCGGCTGGATCGGGAGAGCGAGATTTCTCTCGAGGAGCGACGCCACGCCGCGCGGTGCCTGTCCGTCTTCCCCGCGGACGACGGCTCCTACCTGGTCCGCGGCCGGCTCGACTCCGAGGCCGGGGCGCTGCTGATGCGCGCGATCGAGGCGGCGAGCGATGCGCTGTATGCCGGGAGCGTCCCGGAAGCAACGCCCGAGCAGCGGCGAGCGGACGCGCTGGGACTGCTGGCCGAGCGGGCGCTGGAGGCCGGGTTCGCGGGCGAGGCGTGCCGCGCAGAGCGCCACCTCGTCGTCCTCCACGTCGAGCCCGGGACGCTGGAGGAGGAGGGCGAGCCCGGTCGCTCGGAGCTGGAGGACGGCACGCGCGTTTCCGCGGAAACGTCGCGGCGGATGGCGTGCGATGCCGCGGTCGTGCGGGCGGAGCCGACGGACGGCGGGACCGCGCCGCGCGTCGGTCCCCGGAGCCGCGTGGTCCCGCCGAGAATGCGCCGCGCCCTCGAGCTGCGCGACCGCGGATGCCGTTTCCCGGGGTGCGGATCGCGATTTACGGACGCACACCACGTACGGCACTGGGCCGACGGAGGACCCACTCAGCTCGACAACCTGGTTCTGCTGTGCAGGACGCATCACCGACTGCTGCACGAGGGAGGATTCGGCGTGCGCTTCGACCGCCAGCGCCCGAAGCAGCCCGTGTTTTCGACACCGTACGGCAGAGAGATCCCGCCGGTGCCGCCGAGGATGTGGATCGATGGGAGTCCGCTGTCGTCGAGTCCCGACGGCCGCGGCGAGTGGGAGAGGGACGTCCCGCTCGGGTTCTATCTGCGAGCCCTGGAGCGCCCCTGAGGAGCGGGCGGCGGCCGGGATCAGGCACGGCCGACACTCATACGGTGTATGCCTCTCCATGATAGATCAATTCATCGGCCGCACCCCCACCGTCCGTCTCGAGCGGGTCGTCGAGCCCGGGATGGGGGAGGTCTGGATCAAGGTCGAGGGGATGAACCCGGGCGGGTCGATCAAGGATCGCCCAGCTCTGGCGATGATCCTGGACGCCGAGCGGAGGGGGCTGATCAAGCCCGGCGACACGATCGTCGAGCCCACCTCGGGAAACACCGGCATCGGGCTCGCCCAGGTGTGCTCCTCGCGCGGCTACAAGCTCATCCTGTGCATGCCGTCGCAGATGAGCATCGAGCGCCGTCGCACGCTCGAAGCGTACGGCGCCAAGCTCGTGCTCACCGATCCCGAGATGCGCATGATCGCCGCGATCGCCGAGGCGGAGAAGATCCGCGACGAGACGGGCGCCTTCCTGCCCAACCAGTTCAGCAATCCGGCCAACCCGCAGACACACTACGAGACCACGGGTCCGGAGGTGTTCGAGGCGATGCAGGGCAGGATCGACGCGTTCGTCTACGGCTCGGGCACGGGCGGGACGATCAGCGGCGTCGGCCGCTACCTGAAGGAGCGTCTGCCCGGCGTGCTGGTCGTGGCCGTGGAGCCGGGCCGCAGCGCGGTGCTCTCCGGAAAGGAGCGCGGCCAGCACCAATTCCAGGGGATGGGTCCGGGATTTATTCCGGCCAACCTCGACCGCTCGGTGATCGACCGCGTGGTGATGGCCTGGGAGGAAACGGCGTTCCCGCTGGCGCGGCGTCTCGCCGAGGAGGAGGGCCTGTTCGTCGGGATGAGCAGCGGAGCCATCGTCGAGGCCTCGATGAACGTGGCGCGCGAGCTCGGAACCGGGAAGCGCGTGATCTGCATCGCGCCGGACTCGGGGGCGCGCTACCTCACGACCGAGCTCTGGGGCGGATCCGAGCGGGAATAGCGCTCGGCTACTTGGCGTCGAGCTCCTCGAGAGCACCGAACACGTCCCGCCACACGTCCCGCAGCGCGACGAAGGCGAGGTCCTGCTCCCCGGGAAGCTCTCCGAACCATGCCGGCGTCTCCCGCGTGTTAGCGTAGAACTCGCCGCGATAGCGCGATGAATAGCGCGATCGCGCGCGCTGATCGCGCGACTGACGCAGGAAATCCCCGAGGTCCCACGACCCGAGCTCGTCGCGCCACTGTCCGTCTACGACCCTCGCGCGTCTGGGGTCGGCCTTGCGCACGTCGGGAGGCAGCAGCGCGTAGCGATCGTACGGCTGCTCCGCGATGAAGTCGGTCCACACCACCCGCGCGACGACCTGGGCGCTCCGATCACGGTGGGCCAACACCACGCCGGTTGCCGCGTCGATGACGTCGAGGTCGTACTGGACGGTCACGTCGCGCTGACGCGACTGCACGGGCAGGGCCACCTCGTCCCAGCGCGACGTGACGACACCGGTCGAATCCTTCTGATCGAAGCGATGATAGAGCGGAAACCGGACGGTCCGTTCCGCGTCGGTGGAGCGTAGGCCACCAATGCGGCCGGTCACGATCCAGTTCGCACCCACGCGCCCCGCGACACCTGCCAGGTCGTCGGGCCGCAGATTCCGCAGCTCGGCGACCGTCATGTTGCGCTCGATGTCGGCCGCGCTCACGATCTCGGTGAAGCGGAACTCGCGCCCTCCGCGCTGCTCGATCTGGCGCTGCACGGTGTCTGCGATTTCCTGCGCCAGACCGGGAATACCGACACGGTCGGCGAACGGCATCAGCGCGACACGCACGGTCGCTGCCCGGCGGGCCTCCTCGACACGCATCGCCACGTCCTCGAACCGGTCGTCGTACCGCGCGGCGGTGGTGAACTCGCCGACGGCGACCTTCGGCCGCCCCGCCGCCATCGCTTCGTCACCGCGCCGGTAGTACAGGCGCGCCGCTCCGCTCAGGATCGCTTGCTCGGTGGCATCGTAATCGGGGACCGCCTCCAGCGCGGTCTGATGACGCGCGACCTCGAGCCTGAACGCCCGATGGTCCAGCGCGAGGTCAGCGGCGGCCAGGGCGTCGCCGGTCGCCGTCGCCAGAATGCGCGCGCGGTAATCGGCATCGACGCGCGTGCTCGCGGCCGTGTAGGAAGCGCGCGCGGCCTGGAGCTGGGGATCCTTCTCGACGGCGCGCAGCGCGCGATCGTAGGCCTCGCGCAGATCGCCCTTGGCGAGCGATTCGTCGCTCTGGCGCGCGAGCTTGGCCGCGCTCGCGCATGCGGCGGCCGTGCACGTGAACACCACCAGCGCGGCGTGGCGGAAGAGAGTCTGCATGGTCAATAGATGCCGCAACGACCTTGCCAGCGGCAAGGGCTCTAGCTCTTCACCTTCCGCGTCCAGTCCGCCAGCTCGACCAGCAGCTTCCCGACGAACTCGCGCGTCTTCGCGTCGGTGAGCTTTCCATCCGCGTCGAACTTCTCGTACGCGCGGTAGACCAGAATTTCCGGCTGCACCACGGCGATCTGCCCCGTGAACACGAACGCCTGCCGCAGCTGAGTCTGCGCGCGCGCCGTACCGGTCACGCCCGGGCTCGCGCCCAGGATGGCGGTGGGCTTTCCCTGAAGAACCGACCCGCGCGGCGGACGCGACGCCCAGTCGATGGCGTTCTTCAGCACGCCGGGAACACCGTGGTTGTACTCGGGGGTCGCGATGAGCAGCGCGTCCGCCTCGGCGATCGCGCGCTTCAACGCGGCCACAGGCTCGGGCTCGCCCTGCGCCTCCACGTCCTCGTTGTAGAGCGGGATCTCCGCCATGCGATCGAAGATGCGGATCTCCATGTCGGGTGGAGCCAGCTCCTGCGCGGCGCGGAGAAGCGCGCGGTTGTAGGAGGCCTTCCGGAGGCTGCCGGCGATCGCGCACACGGTGGTCTTCATGGTGGCTCCCGTCGTGGTCATCGTGATCTCTCCGCCGCACCCAGCGCCGCCTTTGCCCGCGCTCCGATCTCGGCCCACGACTCGCCCGCGCGCACCGGCACCGGATGATCCGCGACGCTCAGCAGCGCGTGATCGTCCGGCTCGTTCCCGTAGACCACCAGGTTGTAGTCCTCGAGCGGACCCGCGACCTCGCGGAGCCGGACCGGCTTGGCGTGCCCCCAGCACGGCCCACCATCGAAGGTTCCGGCCACCCTTCCCTGGGAATCGAATGCAATCCGCGTCGCGACCACCTTCCGAAATCCGACGCGGTGGCCCCACGGCTCCGTGTAGCAGTCGATCGACTCCGTGACGAGCACACACTCGTGCCCGCGTGATCGGTGCCACGCGACCTGCTCGAGCGCGCCGGGCGCGATCATCGGGTCCAGCGCCTCCTCCGCGAAGCGGCGGCCGAGTTCGCGAAAGTCGGCGCGGCTCATCCCGCGGAAATCGGCCCGGATGAGTCGCTCGTGCGCCGCCTGCCCCCAACGCCCACGCACGCTGACCCGCTGGTCGGTCTTGGCTTCGCGAACGGCCGCAACCGCGAGGTCTGCGGCGAAGAACGGCGCGCGGATCATGAGCGATCGCGCGACCCGCGCCGAGCCGCGCGCGAACACGATGAACGGCAGGCTCGAGTCGAATGAGGTGAGGGTGCCGTCGAAATCGAATACGGCCAGGGTGGGTCGCACCTAGCGGCTCGTCTCGACCGGCGAGAAGTAGGTCCGGATCACGGGGCCGCGCCCCTGAGCGCCGTTCCCGACCGGCCACGCCACCTCGACGCGCGTGACCGAGCCGCTCCCGGCGGGAAATCCGAGTCGGATCCCTCCGCCCACGGCGGAGCGCCAGCCCGTATTCTGACCGAACGGGATGTCGTCCGCCCAGCCCCGCCCGTGATCCACGAACGCCGTGAGCCCGAGATCGACCGCGGGATGGAACCATGGGAGGTTGATGCGCTCCTCCGCGAACGCGACGAACGTGCTGGCGGTGGGGACCTGATCCTCGCGGTACGCGCGCACCCCCTGCTCGCCGCCCAGCGCGACCTGGTAGGGCTGGTCGGTGTTGTCGCGGAAGTTGAAGCGCGCCCCCAGGACGAACGCCTGCGCGGGCGCTGCCCCCGGCTGCACATACAGGAGGCTCCGCCCGCTCAACCTGAGGTCCCGCCAGCGCGACGCGTCCGCCTTCCGGAAGTCGAGGAACCGACCCTCCGCGTGTAGGCTCGTGTTCGCGAGCAGAGCACCCGCCGCGCCGCTCACGAACCCGTCGAGCGACCCATACGTGTCGGTCGAGGACGAGCCCCACGTCCCCAGCGTGCGTCCGACGGTGAGCGTGAGCTCGCTGCCGAGCGCGACGTTCTGCACGCCGCTCACCAGATCGAGTCCCTTCCCCGACGTGAAGCGGATACGCCTGAGGCCGACGGTCGCGCCCAAGCGGATCCAGGAATCGGGAGACTCCTGAGGACGGAGGCGCGCGGCGATCGAGTCGGGGGCCGCCCTTGCGCCCCGGAAGTCGTAGGCGATCACCTGGCGGACGGGCCCATCGAGCGTGCGCCGCAGCACCTGCAGCTCACCGCCGAAGAGCGTGAGCGCGCCGGGCACGCCGGACCTGCGCTTCAGGACCAGGCTGACCGCCTTCTCGTTGAGCGGGAGCAGAACGTGCGACACGCCGTCCTCGTCGCCCGTGAGATAGGACTGCTCGCGATCCTCGAGCTGCAGGTGGGTGAGGAAGTAGAGGCGCGACGTCTCGCTCTGCAGCGGATGCGTGAAGTCCTGCCTGAAGTAGCGCCCGGTGCGCGTAGTGCCCGCGGCGACCGAGGCCTGCGTGGCCGAGCCCAGGAACCGGGTGGACGCGAGCGTGACGCTGTTGTCGTTGCGCTCGCGGAACGCGCGGTGACGGAACGAGAGGCGCAGGCCGCGCCCCAGAGCGTTGACCTCGGTGACGTAGAAGCCCTGGATCTGGAGCTCTCCCTCCACGTCGAAGTACACGCTCGCCGAGGTGCTCCACTCGTCCCACGTCTGGACGTCGATCGCCCAGGTGGAATCGGCCACCTGCCGCGGCTCGGCCTGGACGCGCGTGATGAAGTCGAGCTCGCGCAGATAGCGCACCGAGGCTTCCAGCGCTTCGGGGTCGTAGCACTCGCCTTCCTCCAGCAGCATCTGGCGCTCGAGGTAGTCCGCGCGCGTCCTGATGTGGAGGGAGTTCGCGAGGCCGAGGGCCCAAGAGAATCTCCGCCCGGTGATGTCGGCGGGGGCGAAGAGCGAGTAGTTCCGGATCTCGATCCGGCTCACCCTCCCCAGCGGGCATGGCTCGCTCTGTGCCGCGGCAGGCGTCGCTCGGACCAGAAGCGCCCAAAGGGCCACGGCCCCCGCGAGCCACCCTAAGCGGCGGCGGCGGGGCCGAAAGCCGCGCGGCGCCGCAGAGACCCGCATCAGCTCACTTCTCCAGGCATGTGGGTCCTGTAGCTTGGTGGTCGGCCAGGCCGAAGCGGTCATTATAACCCTGACGAAGGACCCGCCCTCATCGTCACGCCTCGAGCACGCACCCTCGCCGCCTGGGGTCAGTTCGGCTGGTTCGGGGTGGTCGCGCTGGTCTGGTCGGGCCTTCTGCTCTCGCTCTCGGTCGATCCGGACTACACCGCCGGGGAGCTCCGCGATCACTTCCAGGCGTGGCGCGAGGGCGGCGCATTGTATCCGGCCCTGGGCATCGCGCCACCCCTACGCGTGTTGAACTACCCACCCCTGGTGTTCTTGCTGATCCGCGGCGTGGCCGGGCTGGGCGTGCCTCCCCTCGCGGCGGGGCGCCTGGTCGACGCCCTCGGGCTGGTGGCGATGGCCGGGGCCGTGGCGTGGTGGGCGCGGGCGCGCGGCGCGCACGGCGCCGTCCTCGCGGGAACCGTCGGTCTGCTCGGTGCCAGCTTCCCGGTCCTCTACGGCACTGGCCAGTTCCACATCGAGCTGTGGGGCGCCGCGGGGACCGTCCTGGGATTCGCGCTGATCGATCGCGCGTCGTCGTGGCGAGGCGCCGCGTTCGGAGGCGTCGCGCTGGCGCTCGCGTGTTTCGCGAAGCAGACGCAGGCGGTGCCGGCGATCGTGGCGCTCGCGTGGTCCTGGTGGTACCGGCCGCGCGAAGCTGCGTCCGCCACGGTGGCGTTCGCGCTCACGGGAGCCGCCGGTGCCGCCGCGATCACCGCGGCGTGGGGACTCGAGCCCTGGCGCCACATGGTCACCTACACGGTGGGCACGTTCTCCGGCGCCAACCTCGCGGAGCAGTTCGTGAGTCACGTGGCACCGTGGGCGACCCTGCTCGCGTTCACGGCATCCGCCTGGTGGACCGACCGCACGCTCGTGAAATCGGATCCGGCATGATGGTACTGGGCGGGCGCGCTCGTCTGGTCGCTCTCGGCGGCGCGCGCCGGGTCCGGCTATCCGTACTTCCTGGACCTGCACCTGGCGACCGTGGTCTTCGTCGGGCCGCGCTTGTTCGGCAGGGCGACGCTGGCTCCAGCGCGGACACCGCTGCTGAACGGGCTCATCGCGCTGCAGATCGTCGGCGCGAACCTCGGCGTGGCCGCCGCGCTGGGCGTGAACGTCGCGCGCCTCGCGCGCACCGAAGCCGAGCTGCCGGCGCTGTGCGCGCGGCTCAGGGCCGACCGTACGGTCGTCGCGGAGGAAGCGGGGGTGATGCGCGCGTGCGGGCGGCCCGCGCTCGTCCATCCGTTCATCACGACGTCGCTCGCCACGCAGGGGATGTGGGATTCGAAACCCTTCGAGCGCGCCCTGAGCGAGGGCGAGTACTCGGCGGCGCTGCTCCCGTTCGATCCGCGCACCGCTCCCGGGAGCGTGCACGCGGAGCGCTGGACCGCCGCCGAGCTGGAAGCGTTCCGGCGCGCTCCGCTCGTCGAGGCCGCGCCGACCGGACGCTTGATCGCGCGGTGGTGAGCATCCTTCGCCGGTCCCGCATCCGATCGTTCCTCGACGAGGAGACGCGCGCTACGGGACTGCTGATCGGCGCCGCGCTCGAGGTTCTGCGGGCCGTTGGGATCACGTCTCCGTTCGTCTGGACGCTCCTGC
>CAMCNM010000031.1 GCA_945876015.1 Gemmatimonas phototrophica | reverse complement strand
AGCTGCCGCGCGGTCAGGAGAAGGGACAGGCTCGCCAGATCGAGGTGTGCAACGCCGGAGAAGTCGAACACCAGGTCCGCGCCGGCGGGGACTTCTCCGGCCCATTGGTTGTGATCTCCTTGACGCATCGGCCTCTCCGTGACTCCGTTCCTGGAGCACCTCTCTGCCACCCTGGAAATACAAGACTTGTGCCAGGTGAAAGAGCAACAATGACGCATCCCTCCGTTCTCTCTCTCCGCCTCGCGCTGCGCGCCCTGCTCGCGCTCTGTACGGTCGCGCTCCCCCCCGAGGCGCGCGCCCAGGACCAGGCCGCGGTGGCCTCGTACTACACAGCCGTGGGGGCGCACTTCAAGGTCCCCTCGAGCGAGATCATGATCCTCTCGGAGTGGCGGCTCCCGCCCGAGGACATCCCGGTCGTGCTGTTCGTGGCGGGCCAGGGGGGAATTTCTCCGGAGGCGGTGGTGGCGCTGCGGCGGGCGGGGCAGGACTGGTCCACGATCGCGCGCCGTTACCGGCTCGACGCGACGAGCTTCCACGTTGCCATCGACGGCAGCCCCGGATCGCTCGGGCGCGTGTTCGACGTCTACGCCGCGCGACCCCGCATGCAGTAGTCCTCGATCGAGCTGCAAAATGCGGACATCGTTGGGCTCGTGAACCTCCGCGTGCTCTCCGAGGTCCTGCACGTCGGTCCGGCGGCGGTGATCCAGGCGCACGACCGCTCGGCCTCCTGGGTCTCCGCGTTCGCGGCGCTTTCGCGCCGCTGAACGGCTAGGGCGGCACCCGCGCTTCCGACGTCCTGATCATGTGCGGTCGCTACTCCGTCGCGGTCTCCCCTGAAGAGATCTCGGAGGCGTTCGAGGCTCCGGTGTCGGGGCCGGTCGCATCGCCGCGCTGGAACGTCGCCCCGACGCAGGACGCGCCGGTGGTGCTCGTTGACGGCGAGGGCCGGCGATCCCTGCGGTCCCTTCGCTGGGGTCTCGTGCCGCACTGGGCGGAGACTCGCGCGGGGCCGCTCCGGATCAACGCGCGCTCGGAATCCGCGGCGACGAACGGCGCCTTCCGCGAGGCGTTCGCGCGGCGGCGCTGCCTGGTGCCCGCGGACGGCTTCTACGAGTGGCGGAAGATCGGCGCACGGAAGCAGCCCTTCTGGATCCACCACCAGCGCGGCGGGTTGCTCGGCCTCGCGGGGCTCTGGGAGCGCTGGTGTGAGCGCGGCGGTGAGCCGCTCGAGACCTTCACCATCCTGACCACCCTCCCGAACGCGGTGGTCGCCCCCCTCCATTCGCGCATGCCGGTGGTGCTTCCGCCCGGGGCTTGGTCGGTCTGGCTAGACCCGGCGGCGAGCATAGCTCGTCTCGTGCCGCTCCTCGCCCCCGCTCCGGACGACCTCCTCGCGGCGAGGGCCGTGTCGCCCCTGATGAGCCGGGGCGACGTGGACGATCCGCGTTGCATCGAGGCGCTCGTCCAGGAGCCCTCGGAACTGATCGATCTCTTCGAGGGTCGTTAGGGCCGTGCGGAACTCCCACCCGGCCAAGGCGTCCCCCGAGCTCGCTCGGTCGCGCATCCTGGCTGTGGACGACGAGGCGGACAACGTCAGGGTGCTGGGCCAGATGCTCAGGTGGGCGGGCTACCAAAACCTGGATCTGACGTCGGATCCGCTCGAGGCCGTCCGTCTCTTCGATCTGCAGACTCCCGACCTGGTCCTGCTCGATCTGCACATGCCCGTCCTCGACGGGTTCGGGGTCATGGATCGCCTGCACGTCCGGCCGGGCGACTGGATCCCGTTCCTCATTCTTACCGGCGACCTCGACCCCGACGTGCGCGAGCGCGCGCTTTCCGCCGGCGCCCGCGACTTCGTGACCAAGCCGTTCGACGTCGGCGAGGTGCTTCAGCGCATCAAGAACCTGCTGGAGACCCGGCAGCTCCATCTCCAGCTGAGGCGACACGCCGAGGAGCTCGAGGAGAAGGTGCGCGAGCGAACCGGCCAGCTCGCCGAGACCCAGGTCGAGATCCTCTATCGCCTCGCGATCGCCGCCGAGCACCGCGACGACGTGACGGGGGAGCACGCGGAGCGGGTGGGCGCGACAGCTGCGCTCATCGCCGAGGAGATGGGTCTCGGCACCGAGTTGGTCGAACTGATGCGTCGGGCGGCGCCGCTTCACGACGTGGGCAAGATCGGCATTCCCGACGCGATCCTGATGAAGCCCGGTCCCCTCACGCCCGCCGAATTCGAGGTGATGAAAGCCCATACCGAAATCGGCACGCGCATTCTCGGGAGGGGGAACTTCCCGCTGCTCGACATGGCGTGCGAGATCTCGCGCAGCCACCACGAGCGTTGGGACGGGAAGGGGTATCTGGGGAAGATCGGCGAGGACATCCCGCTGTCGGGGCGCATCGTGGCGGTGGCGGACGTGTTCGACACGATCACGCACCGGCGTCCGTACAAGGAAGCCAGGTCTTCCGAGGTGGGCTTGGCGTGCATCCGTGAGGAGGCCGGGCACCATTTCGATCCGGAGGTCGTGGCCGCGTTCCTGCGCGTGGCCGAGTCGGGCCGTCTGTCCGAGGTCGCGCACCGTCACAGCCGTGCCCGCGAAGGATTCCCGCGCGAGCTCACCGCGCTCGGGCTCCAACCCTTCCGGGAAGAAAGCCCCGTCTAGTTCGCCGGCACCGTCCGCTCGCGCGCCCAGGCGCGCAGCGCCGCGATCTCCTCGCTCCGCGTCACCGAGAGCGGCCGCGTCTTGCCCGCTTCCTCGATCAGCACGTGCGGCGCCAGCGCGCCTCCGGTGGCGAACGCCGAGTAGAGCCCCGCTACCACCACGCCTTCGATCTCCGAGCCGCTGAATCCGTCGGTGATCCTTGCGAGCGCGTCGAGATCGAACAGCTCGGGGTCCTGACCGCGCCCTTCGAGGTGGATCCTGAAGACATCCCGTCGCGTCGGGAGGTTGGGGAGATCGACGAAGAAGATTTCGTCGAAGCGGCCCTTGCGCAGGAATTCGGGCGGCAGCTTCTGCACGTCGTTCGCGGTGGCCACGATGAAGACGTCGCCGCGGCGATCCTGCATCCAGGAGAGGAAGCTGCCGAGGATCCGCTGCGACACTCCGCCGTCCTCGCCGCCGGAAGCGAACGCCTTCTCCAGCTCGTCGATCCAGAGCACGACGGGAGCCATGCGCTCGGCCGCGCGCATCGCGCGCTTGAAGTTCCGTTCGCTCTCGCCGATGAACTTGTTGTACAGGTTCGAGGGATCGGGCTTGAGCAGCGGGAGCCCCCACTCGGAAGCGACCGCTTTGGCCGACAGGCTCTTCCCGTACCCGGGTACGCCGAGCAGCAGCATGCCGCGCGGAAACTGGAGTCCGTAGCTCGCGGCGCGGGTGGGCTCGCGCACCACTCCCTGCCGCTTGGCGAGCCAGGCCTTGAGCGACACGAGATCCGCGATCTGCGCGAGCTTGTGATCGGTCGGGAAGTACTCGAGCAGTCCCTCTCGCTCCACGACCTCCTTCTTCGCGGCGACCACGAGCTGTACGTCCTCGGCGCTCAGCTTGCCGTCCTCGATGATCGCCTTGGTGAGGATCTTGTGCGCCTCGAGCAGGGTGAGCCCGCGCAAATGACGGAGCAGCGAGGCCTCCTCCTCCTTGCTGAGGCTGACCTCGACGTGGCCGCGCTGGTCGAGGTCCTTGATCAGATTGGCCAGCAGCTCGCGGAATTCCTCCTGATCCGGTCCGGAGAGCGACAGGTCGGCGGCGATCCCCGAGATCGAGGCGGGCGGCTCCATGTCCGCGCCGGTGATGACGACCGCGCCCACGCGGCCCTCGAGAGCATGCGCGGCGTCGCGCATGACCGACTGGGTCAGCTCGTCGGTCAGGGCCCCCGGCGGGTGCCAGCCCGAGAAACTGGTAGAGACCGTCGATCGGGGCGGCGCTCACGTGGCGGAGCGCCTTCACTGCTTCCTTGGTGTCGTAGACCGCTCCCGGCTGTCCGTCGCGCGAGATGCCCTGCGAGCGGGTCCATACGAAGAACGGGATGCCGAGCTCGTCGGCGGTGTGACGGAGAAGGGAGGTGGCCCGGTCCTCCTCCGCCGTGCGCAGGAAGATCAGTCCATAGCGCGAGCGGAGGATGAGCTCCAGGTCACGGAGCACGCCGGGGTTGGAGTCGCGCTTGATCAGTTACGGAGCGCCCCGTCCTTGGCCCATTTGCGTATCTGGTCGATCCTGCTCTGCGAGAGCGGCGCTTGCCCGAGCGGCATCCGGCTTCCCGAGCCGCCTACCGAGGTGTGTGTGCCTTGAAGTTTGTGGATCAGGTAACCTCTTGTCCGGGTCGCCGACCGTGATCCGGTTCATCGAGGGAAGCTCTGCCGACGCGACGCCGACGATGTTGGCGTACGCCTGGCCCATGGCCAGCACCAACGGCTTGTTGCCTGGGTTGGGATTGGTCGTCCCGTGGCAGCCGGAAAAGGCGCAGCTACCGGCGAGAATCGGCTCGACGTCCGCGGCGAAGCTCACGGGCGCCGTTCCTTCCGGTTCCGTGGGACGGTCCGAAAAACAGCCGCCCAGCGCGAGCGCGACCGCGAGCGCCACCGGGGCGCGGAGCGACCTGAGCGCGCGGCTCATTGGCCACCTCCCGACACCGTCACGGTGCCCGTCATGAACGGGTGCGGAGTACACAAATATGACAATTGGCCCGCCGAAGTGAACGTATGACTCGCGCGAGCGCCGGGCTGGATCATACCGGTGTCCCATGCGCCCGCCGCCGTCGCGGTGTGCGCGATCTGACCCTCGTTCACCCAAACGACCGTGGCTCCCTGCCGGATGGTGACGTTGGCGGGCGAGAACTCGAAGTCGCGGATGGTGACCACGACCGTGTCGGCGTTGTTCACGACAGCCGTGCCGCCGCCACTGCCGCCTCCGAAGTAGCGGCTGAGCGTGACCGGGATCGTGAACTCGAACCCCCAGCGCGTCTTGTCTCCTCCGCGCGACGACCCCTGCATCGTCCCCGTGTTGGTGTTGGTCGCCTGAAGGGACAGCGAATGCGGTGTGTTCGGGATGCGGATCTGGAGCGCCCCGCCCCACGCCACCTCCTCGTCGGGCGTGCGGTCGGTGAGCGTGGTCACGTCGCCGACCAGTGCGAGGTTGTTGCCGAGCGACAGGACGGCTCCTCCTCCGAAAGCCAATCGTCCGTCACCGCCGAATCCCTGCGTGAAGCCCCGCGCGACGCCGAGGAGGGAAAGCCTCGCCATGCGCAGCCGGATCGAGGCCTCGCCGTCCACGCTTTCAGCGGCGTGATTCCATCCACCCTTGAGCGCGAGCTGAGCCGTGCCCATCGCGGGGGCCGCCCAGCGGCCGAAGAGCTCCCATTCGTTGGGGTAGCTCGCCACCAGGTCGGAGTTCGTCGCGTATTGGGCGCCGATCAGGAGCCCGGAGACCGGGGTGACGCCGAACAGGAACGTCGGGAAGTTGCTGATCTTCTGCGTGGGCGCCGGGCCGTGCTCGAAGCGGTGCAGAAAGTTGAAGTAGACGGTTCCGGGCGTGCCCACCCATCCGCCGGACAGGTTGGGCGTGCGATCGGCGACGGACTGGCCGCTCGTCCGAACCGGGACGAGTACCGCGACGGCGAGGACCAGCAGGGTGGAGATCGAACAAGGAATCAGCTTTAAGGGTAGGCTCCGGCTCGGGTGGACGGGCACGAGCTACGCAGGGATCACGTACCGAACGGTGGCCGGGGGGTTCCGGCCTCGAGCTCTTCTGACCGGCAGGAGGGTTCCCGCCGGGTCCGGCCTCCCACCATATTCGGTTCCCTTCCAGGCCCCCATGACAGTCGAAAGGCGGATCCGGTGAGCGAAGTCGTTCTTCCCGAGCAGCAGGTCGAGCGTGGAGTGCCGGGTAAACCCATCGTCCTGGTCGTCATGGACGGACTGGGCGGGCTCCCGCACCCCGACACCGGCCGAACCGAGCTGGAGACCGCGCGCACGCCGAACATGGACGCGCTCGCCGCACGCGGCTCGCTGGGCATGACCGTGATGGTGAAGGAAGGGATCACGCCGGGCAGCGGCCCGGGTCACCTGTCCCTCTTCGGCTACGACCCGACCCGCTATGTGATCGGCCGGGGAGCGCTGTCAGCTTTGGGCGTCGGCATCGAGCTCGAGGCCGGGGACGTCGCCGCACGACTCAATCTCGCCACGTTCGACGACCAGGGCCGAGTGAGCGACCGGCGGGCCGGCCGTCCCTCGGACGCCGACGCGGCGCGCGTGGTGGAGCGCGTGCAGAAGGCGGTCGAGGCGCCCGAGGGCGTCGAGGTGAAGTTCATTCCCGAGAAGGAGCACCGCGTCGTGCTCCACCTGCGCGGACCAGGACTGGGTGGCGCGGCGATCTCCGACACGGATCCGCTCGAAACCGGGCGCACCGCTCTCCCGGTCCAGGCGCTCGACGCGGGATCGAAGGCCACCGCGACCGTGGTCGCCGGGATTCTTGATCAGACACGCCGGATCCTCGCCGACGAGCCGCGCATGAACGGTTTCCTCGCGCGCGGGTTCGCCGCGTTCGAGCGCATCCCGAGCATGGACGAGCGCTTCGGCCTGAAGGGCTTGGCGATCGCGAAATATCCGATGTACCGCGGGGCGGCACGCCTGGTCGGGATGCAGATCCCCGGCGTGCCGAAGAGCACAGAGGACACGGTCACGCTGCTCGAGAAGAGCTGGGGCAAGGCCGACCTCTACTTCCTGCACTTCAAGGATACGGACACGAAAGGACACGACGGAGACTTCGCGGGGAAGGTGAGTGCGATCGAGGAGGTGGACGCGCTGATTCCGCGCATCAATGCACTTCGACCGGAAGTGATCATCATCACGGGCGACCACTCGACGCCCGCCATCTACAAGGAGCACTCCTGGCACCACGTCCCTGCGCTGCTCGCTTCTCCGTGGGCGCGGCCCACGGGGGCCGAGTTCGGGGAGTCCGCGTGTCGCGCCGGGGATCTGGGCGTGATCCACGCGACCGACCTCATGCCGCTCGCGCTGGCCCACGCGGGTCGCCTGGTGAAGTACGGCGCCTAGCGGCTCTCCGTGCACCCATGACCGACGACACGGACGACGGCTCCTCGAGCGAGGAGACCGAAGGCGATACCTCCGGCTGGACCGACGCTCCCGACGACCTGGTGCAGTCGGTCCTCGACCGGGCGCACGAAGCCGGTGAGGAAGGCGACTTCGCGACGATGACGGAGCGCCTGCGCGAGGGCCTCGAGGACCACCCGGGGAATCCCTATCTGCTCTGTTGGCTCGGTGTGGCCGAGCGTGAGCAGGGGCCCGGGGGGGTCGCGTACGATCATTTCCTCGCCTGTCTCGCCGCCCGCCCCACCGACGCGTACATCCTCGCGACCGCCGGCAGCGGTATCGCGGCGTTCGACGATCCGGACGCCGAGGGCGCGCTCCGTACCGCGGCTCTGTTGGCGCCCGATTTGCCGCTGGCGCGCTGGCTGTACGGGGCCTACCTGATCCGCGAGGGGATGCTGGAGGACGGATTGCGCGAGCTGCGCGCGGCCAAGGAGCTGGACGGCGAGGACGCGCTCGTGCGTTACGAGCTCGGAGTGGGGCTCGCCCTCTCCGGCAAACGCGAAGAGGGCATCGAAGAGATGTACCGCTCCGTCGAGCAGGACGCAGCGGACGGTTGGGTGCACGTCGTCCTCGGCCTCCTGCTCGCCGAGGAAGGGCGCATGCCCGAAGCAGCGGGTGTGCTCGAGGAAGGCGCCCGACTGCGGCCGGAGGACATCGAGGCGCAGCTGATCGCCGCGCTCGCTGGGGCCGCGTCGGGCGAGGAGGACGCGCCGTTCGAGATGCTCGAGCGCGCGCGCCAATGGGCCGAGGGAGCCGATCGCGCGCTGGTGGACGAGGTCGAGAGCCGGCTGGACGACGGCGCGGAGGAGTCGGCCACCTGGCTGGTCGAGCAGATGGGGCCGACGGCGCTCCGCGAACGCATGATGACCCGTCCCTGATGACCAACGTGGCTTGATGGACGTCACGATCCCACACCAGCGCTTCACGCTTCCCAACGGGCTCAACCTGCTCGTCCACGAGGATCACCGGGTCCCGGTGGTGAGCGTGAACCTCTGGTACCGGGTGGGCTCGGGGAACGAGGCGCCCGGTGGCACCGGCTTCGCGCACCTCTTCGAGCATCTGATGTTCGAGGGATCCGCGCACGTGCCGGCGGGCCAGTTCGACCGTCTGCTCGAGTCCGCGGGCGGATCCAACAACGGCTCCACCTCGACCGACCGCACCAACTACTGGGCGAACGTCCCATCGAGCGCCCTCGAGCTCGTGCTCTGGCTCGAGTCCGATCGGATGGGCTTTCTGCTCGAGACGATGGGTCAGGAGCAGCTCGACCTGCAGCGGGACGTAGTCAAGAACGAGCGCCGACAGAGCTACGAGAACCGGCCGTACGGGCTCGCGTGGGAAACGTTGACCGGCAACCTGTATCGCGAGGGACATCCCTATCACCACTCGGTGATCGGGTCGATGGCCGATCTCGACGCGGCCTCACTGGACGACGTGCAGCGGTTCTTCCGCACCTACTACGCGCCCAACAATGCCTCGCTCGCGATCGCGGGTGACGTGACCGCCGAGCGGGCGCGCGCGCTCGTCGAGAAATGGTTCGGGGAGCTTCCGGCGGGTGCGCCTCCGCCTGCCGTCGAGGCTCCCGAGGTGGGACTCCCCCGGGGAATCCGCCTCACGATGGAGGACAGAGTCCAGCTCCCGCGCTTCTACATGGCGTGGCACTCGCCCGCGCACTACACGGACGAGGACGCGGCGCTGGGCCTCCTCTCCTCGGTGCTCGCGGAAGGCAAGGCGTCGCGGCTCACGCGGCGGCTCGTGTACGAGGACCAGCTGGCGCAGGACGCGCGCGCGTTCCAGAGCTGCGCCACGCACGGCGGCGCGTTCGAGGTGGTGGTGACCGCGAAGCCCGACGTCGGGCTCGGGGCCCTCGAGGAGGTCGTGCGCGAGGAGATCGAGCGCGTGGCGCGCGAAGGCGTGGACGAGGCCGAGGTCGAGCGCGCGCTCACCCAGGTCGAGGCCGGATTCGTGCACGCCCTCCAGCGTGTGGGCGGTTTCGGCGGCAAGGCGGACCGCCTGAACGAGTATCAGGTGTTCACGGGCGATCCCGATTTCGTGCGCGACGATCTCGCGCGCTACGAGCGGGTCACGCCCGCAATGATCGCCGAGGCCGCGCGCAGGCGTCTGGTGGACGCGCACGCGGTGACGCTGAGCGTGGTGCCCGAAGGGCGTCGCGATCTCGGCGCGGGAGAAACCGTGTGAGCTCAGCGACCGGGACCGTGCGAAAGCTCCCGACCTCGCCCGATCGCAGCGCGCCTCCTCGCACCGAGGCCACGCCGTCGCTCCGGGCTCCCGAGGTCCAGCGGTTCGCGCTGTCGAACGGACTGCCGGTCCTGCTCGTGGAGAAGCACGACCTGCCCCTGGTCGCGGTCGAGATCCTCCTGCCGGGCGGGGCCGGCGCCGTTGCCCCCTCCCGTGCCGGGCTGGCCGGGCTCACGGCGGACATGCTCGACGAAGGCGCGGGGAAGCGCTCGGCGCTCGACATCGCGACCGAGCTCGAGCGGCTCGGCGCCCTCCTCGGCACCAGCGCCGGCTACGACGACAGCCAGGTGCACCTGCTCGCGCTGCGGCCGCGGCTGGCCGAGTCGCTCGATCTGCTCGCAGATCTGGTGATCCGGCCCACGTTTCCCCCCGACGAGGTCGAGCGGGTACGCGCCGAGCGGCTCGATCTGATCCTCAAACTCTCGGCCGAGCCCCGGTCTGTGGCCAACGACGTGCTTTCCTCGGTCCTCTACGGCCCCGCGCACCCCTGGGGGCCGCCGTTGCTGGGGACACGAGCTTCCCTCACGGAGTTGGGCGGAGACGACGTCGCCGCGTTCCACGCGTCGCGCTATCACGCGGGCAATGCGACCCTGATGGTGGCGGGCGACGTGAAGGCTTCGGAGCTCGAGCCTCTCCTCGAGGCGAGGTTCGGACGCTGGGAGCGCGGGGACGCGCGTCCTGTCACGCTTCCTCCCGCCCCGGAGCGCACCCGCGCGACGGTCCATCTTTCGGATCGTCCCGGAGCCGCCCAGTCGGAGATTCGCGTCGGGAGGGTTGCGGTCGCGCGCGGCACGGACGACTACTTTCCGATCGTGATCCTCAACACACTGCTCGGCGGCTCGTTCACCAGCCGGCTCAATGCTACGCTCCGTGAGGAGAAGGGGTTCACCTACGGAGCCCGCTCCGGCTTCCACACGCGGCGCGCGCCCGGCCCGTTCGTGGCGCAGGCGGCGGTGCATACTCCCGTCACCGGTGAGGCGGTCGGTGTCTTCCTCGAAGAGATCGAGCGACTGCGGGAGGAGCCCGTGCCTGACGAGGAGATGGATCGCGCGCGGTCCTACGCCGCGCTCCGCCTGCCCCAGCGGTTCGAGACGGTGGGCGACCTGGTCGCGCGGCTGGCCGAGCAGGTTCTCCACGCGCTGCCGGGCGACTATTGGGATTCCTACATCCCGCGGCTCCTCGCCGTGGACGCGGCGGCGGTGCAGGCGGCGGCCCGGCGTCACCTCGACCCGCGCCGCATGGCGGTGGTGGTGGACGGAGACGCCGCGGTGATCCGCGGGCCGATCGAGCGCCTGGGCATGCCGATCGAAGTGATCCCGGCGGTGCCTTCGTGAGTGCCGGCTCGGGATCCCTCCGCGTGCCGTGGGAGCGTCACACGCTGCCCAACGGACTCCGTGTCGTGCTCTCGCCCGATCCGTCCGCGGTGGTCGGCGTCAACCTCTGGTACGGGGTGGGATCGAGGAACGAGCGGCCGGGACTGACCGGATTCGCGCACCTGTTCGAGCACATGATGTTCCAGGGCTCGGAGCACGTGCCGAAGAACCGTCACTTCGAGCTCGTGGAGCGCGCGGGCGGATCGCTCAACGCCACGACCTGGTTCGATCGCACCAACTACTTCGAGACGCTGCCGTCCCATCAGATGGAGCTCGCGCTCTACCTCGAGTCTGACCGGATGGGGTGGATGCTTCCGGCGCTCACGCAGGAGAAGCTCGACAACCAGCGCGACGTGGTGAAGAACGAGAAGCGGCAGCGCTACGACAACCAACCCTATGGGGACTGGGACGAGCGCATGCAGGCGATGGTGTTTCCGAAGAGCCATCCCTATCACCACACGGTGATCGGCTCGATGGAGGACCTCGATGCCGCCACGCTTGAGGACGTGGCCGGATTCTTCCGCACCTATTACGTGCCGAACAACGCAGTGCTCTCCATCGCGGGCGACATCGTCCCGGAGCGGGCGCTCGGTGCGGTCGAGCGCTGGTTCGGCGAGATCCCGGCCGGCGCGCCGATCCCGCCGCTGCCCGGTGAGCCGAGCCTGCCACCGAGGATCGGCGAGACCGTGCGTGAACTCGTGCGCGCCGACGTGCCCCTCCCGCGCGTGATCATCGCGTGCCGGGTCCCGTCGTACCTCGATCCGGCCTTCCACGCGGTGGAGGTGGCCGGTGCGCTGCTCGGATCGGGCCGCGCTTCCCGTCTGTACCGGACGCTGGTGCGCGAGCGCCGCGTCGCCAAGGACGTCACGTCGTACGTCTTCCCGCTGATCACCGGCGCTTCGATGATGCTCGTCTGGGCCACCGGCTATCCGGGCGCCGATCCCGCCGAGCTCGAGGGTGCGCTGGTGGATCAGCTCGAGGGCCTCGTCACCGTGAGCGAGGAGGAGGTGGCCCGCGCGGTCGCGCTCACCGATACGCGCTTCGTGCGCATGCTCGAGGAGGTGTCCGAGCGCGCCGACCTGCTCTCGATGTTCACGCTCCTGTTCGACGACCCCGACCGGCTCAACCGGGAGATGGAGATGATCCGCTCGGTGACCCCGGCCGACGTGCGCGACGTGGCGGGCCGTTGGTTCGGGCCCGACAACCGCGCCGTGCTGACGTACCTGCCGAAATGATCGCCGACCGGTCGCGGCCGCCCCTGCCCGGAGCCGTCGCGCGCTTCGACTTCCCCGAGGTTCGCTCGACTCCGTCGGTGGGAGGCCTCTCGCTGCGCGTCGCCCGCCTCCCCCGACTTCCGGTGGTCGCCGCCAGCCTGGTCATCCCGGCCGGCGAGGCGGGGCTCGCGGGGGAGCGCGCCGGCCACGCGGTGCTGACCGCGAACGCGCTCGAGGGCGGCACACGCCTCCATTCCGGAAGCGCGCTCGCCGAAGCGCTCGAGGGCATCGGCGCATCCATCCAGGCTTCGGCCGGGTGGGATGCCACGACCGTCTCGCTGGTGTGTCTCGCGGACCGCCTCGAGGAAGCGATGGAACTGCTCGCCGAGATGGTGCTGCGCCCTGCCTTTCCCGCTGACGAGGTGGCGCGCATCCGCGAGCAGCAGCTTGCGCGGCTGCGCCAGCGCGCCATGGATCCGGGCAGCCTCGCCTCCGACCGAGCGGCCGAGCTGATCCACGATCCCGCGGTCCCGTACGCGCGCCCGGCCAGCGGCTCGCTCGAGTCGGTCGGCGGTTTCGGTCCGGCCGA
>CAMCNM010000030.1 GCA_945876015.1 Gemmatimonas phototrophica | reverse complement strand
CTCGGTGGCCGGCCCCATGCGCGCTCAGGAGTGGGGCAAGATCGTCAACATCGCTTCGGTGCACGGCGTGCGGAGCGAGTTCGGCATCGCGAACTACAGCTCCTCGAAGGCCGGCATGATCGGTCTGACCCAGAGCGCGGCGGTGGATCTCGGGCCGCGCAACATCAACGTGAACGCCGTCGCGCCCGGGTACATCCGCACCAGCCGCCTCACCACGCGCGTGCCCGCCGAGATGCTCGACAAGGCCCGCGAACGGAGCGTGCTCGGGCGGCTCGGCGATCCTCAGGACGTGGCGGGCGTGGTCCTCTTCCTCTGCTCCGAGGCCGCGCGGCACATCACCGGCGTGGTCGTCCCGGTGGACGGAGGCTACCTGGTGTGGTGAAGGCGAAGAAGGCCGCCGCCCGTCCGGGACGCATCGTCTGGAAGGGCGCGTACGAGCGGCTGCTCGACGACCCCGCGTTCGGGCCGGTCGTGCGGCGCGTCGGGCCTGTGCGCTTCCCGTCGAACGCGCACGACGCCTTCTCCTTCCTGGTCCGATCGGTCACCTATCAGCAGCTCGCGGGGAAGGCCGCGGCCACCATCCACGGACGGCTCGTCGCGGCGCTGGGTGGTACGGTCGATCCCCGCCGCGTGCTCAAGGCGCGCGAGGAGGATCTGCGCGCGGCCGGACTCTCTCGCTCCAAGCTCGTCTGCATTCGAGACCTCGCGCAGAAGGTCGCCGAGGGCGTGGTGCCGCTCGACGACATGGACGCGCTCGACGACGAGGCGCTGATCGAGCGCCTCGTCACGGTGCGCGGGATCGGGCGCTGGACCGCGCAGATGACGCTGCTGTTCCAGATGCGGCGCCCGGACGTGTGGCCGGTGGGGGACCTCGGAGTGCGCGCCGGCTTGGGTCGAGTCCTCGGCTTGGACGAGATGCCCACCCCCAACGAGATGGAGTGGATCGGCGTCGGCTACCGGCCGTGGCGGAGCGCGACGGCCTGGTACTGCTGGAGGGCGCTGGAGGCGTCCAGGGCCGACTAGCTAGGCGACCGCCTCCACCACGCCCGCCTCGACTTTCGTCTTCTCGGCGCTCGGGTCCCCCTCGTCCGCGAAGTAGTCGGCTTTCCGGGTCTCGTCCGAGCCGCTCGGCACCTTCATCGCGTTCAGGATCACCGTGAGCACGGCGGACACGATCGCGTTCAGCGCGAACGCGTTCAGCGCGATGTAGCCGAGCTTGCCGATCATGGGGATCAAGGCGACCGAGCCTCCGAAATGGGCTCCGGTGGCGGGGTTGACCACGTTGTAGGCCGCGTTCGTCCCGTACCACATGCCCGCCACCCAGCCGAACAGAAGTCCGGACGGGTGGAACCACCGGGTATAGAGGCTGAACACGATCGCCGGGAAGGTCTGCAGGATCCAGATCCCGCCGAGCAGCTGGAAGTTGATCGCGTTCTGCTTGTCGAGCGTGAGCACGAAGATCAGCGCGAAGCCCTTCACCAGCAGCGAGAAGATCTTCGAGACGCGCGCCTCCTGCGCGTGCGTCGCGGCCGGGTTGACCCACTCCTTGTAGATGTTGCGCGTGAACGTGTTGGCTGCGGCGATCGACATGATCGCGGCGGGCACCAGGGCGCCGATCGCGACCGCGGCGAACGCGACCCCCGCGAACCAACCCGGGAACATGTCCTCGAACAGCTGCGGGATCACGAGCTGGGCGTTCGGCTTTCCGTCCAGGCCGATCGGCTGCGTGCCGGCCGCGATCGCGACCCAGCCGAGTAGCGCGAGCAGCCCCAGCACGAAGCTGTAGGCGGGCAGGATCGTGGCGTTGCGCCGGATCGTGTTGCGGCTGTGCGACGAGAGCGTCGCGGTGATCGAGTGCGGATACATGAAGAGCGCCATCGCCGAGCCGAGCGCGAGCGTGGCGTACGCCCAGTAGTTGGCGGTCGAGGGCAGGAAGACGCCCACCGGGCGGTTCGTGGTCGGGTTGGTCGCGGCCATCTTCTGCTGCGCGGCATCGAACACGTTGGCCCATCCACCGACGCGGCTGGGCAGGTAGATGATCGCGACGATGATCACCAGATAGATGAGCGCGTCCTTCACGAACGCGATCACCGCGGGCGCGCGCAGCCCCGCCGAGTAGGTGTAGGCGGCGAGCAGCGCGAAGGCGATGAAGAGCGGGGCGTCCTTGGCCAGCAGGCTGCCCGATCCGCCCAGGCCGACCACCTCGAGCACCGCCTGGATGCCGACCAGCTGGAGCGCGATGTACGGCATCGTCGCCAGGATGCCGGTGATCGCGATCGCCGTCGAGAGGTTCTTCGAGCCGTAGCGGCCGCGCACGAAGTCGGCGGGCGTGACGTAGCCGTGTCGGAAGCTCACCGACCAGAGCCGCGCCATGAAGATGAAGATGATCGGGTATAGGATGATCGTGTACGGCACCGCGAAGAAGCCGTTGACCGCGCCGGCGGCGAACATGGCGGCGGGAACAGCGACGAACGTGTACGCGGTGTAGAGGTCGCCGCCCAGCAGGAACCACGTCACCCAGGTCCCGAACTTGCGGCCCCCCAGGCCCCACTCGTCCAGGCTCTCCAGGTTCTCCGCCTTCCGCCAGTTGGTCGCCCAGAAGCCCATCACGGTGACGAGCAGGAACAGGCCCACGAGGACCGCCAGCGCCGGGTAGTTCACGCCGCTGTTCATCGGCCGCTCTCCCTCCCACCCAGGTGCCGCCGGGGCCGCGCGATCTCGATCAGGCGATAGGCGCCCCAGGTCATCGCCGAGCAGAGGAAGACCCAGAGGAACTGGTACCAGATGAAGAACGGGAAGCCCGCGACCACGGGCTCGATGCGCGCGTAGCTGTCCACCCACAGGAGCGCCACGACCGGGATCGCCAGGAGGATCGCGGCCATCACGAGCAATCCGCGGTTGGCGGGCGGAGGCGAGTCGAGATCGACCTTGTCCTGATTCACGGGTTGACCCCAGGAGGCGGAGGAGTGGTTGGCGCGAGTACGGGCGGGTGCTCGGAGCGACGGCGCGCGCCGGGCGGGAATGAAATAATCTCTCCCGCTGACCCGGGCAAGGCGCCCGGAGCGCGTCCCCGACGAGACCGAAATGGACCGGCCCAGCGACGATTCCCTCCCTCCCTCCCTCCCTCCCTCGCCCGACGATTGGGAGGCCCGCGCCCGCGAGACGCTGACCGCGCACGCCTACGACTACTTCGCGGGCGGAGCGGGCGACGAGGTGACGCTTCGCGCGAACCGGTCGGCGTGGACCGAGATGTTTCTCCGCCCGCGCGTTCTGGTGGACGTGTCGGAGGTGGACCCGTCGGTGGAGCTGCTCGGCACCCGGCTGCCCCATCCGGTCGTGCTCGCCCCGACCGCGTTCCAGCGGCTGGCGCATCCCGACGGCGAGATCGCGACGGCGAGATCGCGACGGCGCGCGCGGCCGCGGCCACGGGCAGCCTGCTGGTGGCAAGCTCGCTCTCGACGGTCACCATCGAGGAGATCGGTGCCGCGGCGACCGGGCCGCTCTGGCTCCAGCTCTACGTGTTCAAGGATCGCGGGATTTCGGCGGACTTGGTGCAGCGCGGGCGCGCGGCGGGCTGCCGGGCGGTCTGCCGGACGGTGAGCGTGCCGGTGCAGGGGAATCGTGAGCGCGACGCGCGCAACGGCTTCAAGCTCCCCGAAGGGCTCGATATGGCCAACTTCCGCGGCCTCGTCCAGGAGCGGATGCCCGACCGGCGCGGCACCGAGCCCACCTCTGGCCTCGATCGGCTGGTTTCCGAGCAGTTCGACGCCAGCCTGACGTGGGACGCCGTGGACTGGCTCCGCGGGATCGCGGGGATGCCGGTGGTGCTCAAGGGCATCATGACCCGGGAGGACGCCCGTCTCGCGGTGCAGCACGGGGTGTCGGCCGTGGTCGTCTCGAACCACGGCGGGCGCCAGCTGGAGGGGGCCTGGCCGACCTCGCGGGCTCTCCGGGACGTCGTGGAAGGCGTGGAAGGGAAGATTCCCGTTCGGGTGGACGGCGGCATCCGGCGCGGCGGGGACGTGCTGCGCGAGATCGCGCTTGGAGCCACCGCGGTGCAGATCGGTCGGCCCTACCTGTGGGGGCTCGCTGCCGGCGGACAGCGCGGCGTAGAGAGGGTCGTGGAGCTGCTGGTCTCGGATTTGAAGAGAGCCATGGCACTCACCGGCTGCCCGTCGCTGCGCGACGTGGACACCGGCCTGCTGGCCGGGTAGAGCCCCCGCGTCCACTCCTTCGAGCGAGCAGCAGTCATGCGCGTCCCACGGTTCGTGCTTCCACTGCTTTCCGCCCTGACGCTCGCTTGTGGAACCGGAGATCGCGCGGGGTCGGCACCCGATGGGGACCCGGCGCCCGAGCCTTCCGTCGGCTCCGGCCCGTTCGTGGCCTTTCCAGCGGCGGGTGTGGCGAGCTCGAACCCCGACACGGTTCCCGACCCCGGGATCGTCCGCGAGCGCGGCATCGGCGTCCTCGGTTTCGATCCCGGCCCGCAGCTCGCCGGTCGCATCGCGGATTCGATCGAAGTGTGGGCCGACTCCACCCCCGCTGCGGCGGTGATCGCTCGCATGGTGCTCGATACCACCGGGGTCTTCCGGTTCGAGGCGCGCGAGGGATTGCTCGAGCGCCCCGGCGCGCTGGACTACGGCTACCAGGAGGTCGGGCTCGTCGTGCTGGAGCGGCGAGGCGAGTAGCTGAGAGTCTTCCTCGGGAACGGGGCGGACGGCGCGGGAGTGAGCGGCTGGTCGCGCGCGCGGGAGCGTGTGTCCGCGCTCACCCTGTGGGAGGATCTCCTGCCGGGGCTGCCGCTCTTCTTCGCGGTCCCGCCTGACTCGATGGGATTCCACGCCGTTGCCGACGGGCCCGAGGTGCAGTTCCCGATCGGGGACGGCTATATCATGCGGTCGCTGACGGTGGACGGAGACTGGATGAGGGTGCGCGTGGTCAGTCCCTCCGACTACTGCGCCACGCCGGCCGCCCTTCGCGAGGACACGCTGTGGATCCGCTGGCGCGGCGCGTCCGGAAATCCCAGGGTCTGGTTCCACACGCGCGGGTGCTGACGCCGTCGAGGAAGGATCGCGGATCCAGGCGACCTACCCTCGGGTACGCGAGGCCCAGGAGGAACGCATGACCAAGAAGATCGAGAAGCCCGAAAGCGAGTGGCAGCAGCAGCTGACCCCCGCCGAATACCGGATCATCCGCGAGAAGGGTACCGAAGCGCCGTTCACGGGCGAATACGTGAACGCGAAGGATCCGGGCGTCTATCGCTGCCGCGCGTGCGGCACCCCTCTCTTCTCCTCGAGCACGAAGTACGACTCGGGGAGCGGCTGGCCGAGCTTCTATCAGCCTGTGGACAAGGAGAACGTCGCCGAGCACGAGGACCGGAGTCTGTTCATGCGCCGCACCGAGGTGCTGTGCGCCGCGTGCGACGCGCACCTGGGCCACGTCTTTCCGGACGGCCCCAAGCCGACCGGCCTTCGCTACTGCATCAACTCCGCCTCGCTCGCGCTCGACAGGATGGATCCGGAGAAGAAAGGCGAGGGGAAGGAGTGATCCGGGCCCTCGGGCGACTCGGGATCGGCGGCTGTGCCGCGCTGGTGCTGGGCGGCTGCTTCATGCGTCCCTCCGCTCCCACCGCTGGGGACGGCCGTGGCTATGTCCCGACGCTGCTCGGCGTGAAGGTGATGGTCCTCCCCGTTCAGTCCAGCATCGGGATCGTGAATGACCCCGAGGCCGAGCTGGTCTTCGCTCTCTCTACGCGCGGCACCGGCGTGACCTGGATCATGCCCGCCACGCTCCGCACCCAGCTGGCCCGCAACCCCTCGCTCAACGTGCCGCTCGAAAACCTTCCGGTCGGCGCGTTCCTCCAGGCGCAGGTGAATCGGGTGGGGGATCCGCTGTACGGGTACCTGCGCCGCATGGCCGCGATCTCGGATGCGCAGCTCGCGCTCATCCCGGTGCAGGTGCGCCAGCGCGCGACGACCGAGGGTCGCCCCGGAGCGGTGGAGGTGGTGGTGGCGATCCTGAGCGTGGTGGACGGGCGGGTGGCGTGGTTCGGGGTGGTGCAGGGAAACGCCGGCGACGGGAGCAATCCCGCGTCATTGGCTCCAGCCGCCGACGCGCTGGCTCGGACTCTACTTCCAACGGGTGCGTGACGAAGCTTGCCTCAGGCCATCACGGTGATTCCCGGGGACGGCATCGGCCCCGAGGTGACGGCGGCGACCATCGAGATCCTCGATGCCGCGGGTGCCAAGCTGATCTACGAGGAGCATCAGGCCGGGGTCGCGGCATTGAAGACGCTCAACGATCCCCTCCCCGAGGCCACGCTCGAGTCGGTGCGCTGGAATCGCGTGGTCCTCAAGGGACCGCTCACCACGCCCTCCGGGACAGGCTTCCGCTCGATCAACGTCGCGCTGCGAAAAGAGTTCGATCTGTACGCAAACGTGCGCCCCGCGAAGACGATCAAGCCCGGGGGGCGCTACGAGGACATCGATCTCGTCCTGATCCGCGAGAACACCGAGGGCCTCTACGTCGGCGTGGAGCACTTCATCGGGCTCCAGGGCGATCCCAAGGCGGCTGCGGAGTCGGTGATGATCATCACCCGCTTCGGCTCGGAGCGGATCTGCCGCTACGCGTTCGAGTACGCGCGCGCGAACGGTCGAAAGAAGGTCACGCTGGCCCACAAAGCCAACATCCTCAAGTACACGCAGGGACTCTTCCTCGAGGTCGGTCAGGCGATGGCCAAGGAATATCCCGACATCGAGTTCGAGGACCGCATCATCGACGCGACCGCGATGCTGCTCGTGATGAACCCCTATCAGTTCGACGTGCTCGTGATGGAGAACATGTTCGGCGACATCCTCTCCGATCAGATCGCCGGCCTGGTGGGCGGCCTCGGATTCGCCCCCGCCGCCAACATCGGCTCGACCTGTGCGGTGTTCGAGGCCGTTCATGGCACCGCGCCCGACATCGCTGGAAAGGGGCTCGCCAACCCGACCGGCCTGCTCCTTTCGGCCTGCTTGATGCTGGACCATGTCGGCCAGGCGGAGCCCGCGAAGCGCATCCGCGGTGCGATCGACACGGTGGTGCGCTCGGGCGATGTCCGCACGCGCGACATGGGTGGGACCGCGGGCACCCGCGAGTATGTGGATGCCCTCAAGCGTGCGCTGAGCTGACCGCCCGGGGAGGAAGCATGGCAGGGAGCTTCGAGGGCGTGGACTTCTATGACGTGGACTCGCTCCTCTCCGACGAGGAGCGGATGATCCGCGACACCGTGCGCCGGTGGGTGGACGATCGGCTGATGCCAATCATCGGCGCCGCCTACATCGAACGAAGATTCCCCAGGGAGATCATTCCCGAGCTCGGTGAGCTGGGCGTGCTCGGCGCCAACCTCCCCGAGGAGTACGGCTGCGCCGGGCTGAACAACGTCGCCTACGGGCTCATCATGCAGGAACTCGAGCGCGGCGACAGCGGCGTGCGCTCGTTCGCTTCGGTGCAGGGCGCGCTCGTCATGTACCCCATCCATTCGTTCGGCAGCGAAGAGCAGAAGCGCGCGTGGCTGCCGCGTCTGGCCGCGGGCCAGGCGGTGGGCTGCTTCGGTCTCACCGAGCCGGACTACGGCTCCAACCCCGCGGGGATGATCACGACCGCGCGCGAGCGCGGCGGTGGGTGGGTGCTGAACGGCACCAAGATGTGGATCACCAACGGATCGATGGCTGACGTGGCCGTGGTCTGGGCCCAGACCGGAGAGCAGGGAGACGCCAAGGGGATCCGGGGGTTCGTCGTGCCCACGGACACGCCCGGGTTCTCGGCGCGGGACCAGAAGGGGAAGCTCTCGCTGCTCGCCTCCGACACCAGCGAACTCCACCTGCACGACATGAAACTTCCGCGCGAGGCTTTGCTGCCGGGGAGCGGCGGCCTCAAGAGTCCGCTCATGTGCCTGACCCAGGCGCGGTACGGGATCGCCTGGGGCGCCGTCGGTGCGGCGATGGCCTGCTTCGACGAGGCCCGGCGCTACGCGAAGGAGCGGGTGATGTTCGACGGGCCCATCGGAGGGAAGCAGATCCAGCAGGTCCGGCTCGCCGAGATGCTGACCGGGATCACCCAGGCGCAGCTGCTCAACCTGCAGCTCGGCCGCCTCAAGGATCGCGGGGAGATGACCCCGCAGCAGGTCTCGCTGGCGAAGCGCGCCAACGTCTCCATGGCGTGCGACGTCGCGCGCGAGGCGCGGCGTCTCCTCGGGGCCAACGGCATCCTGATCGACTACCACTCGATGCGCCACATGGCGAACCTCGAGTCGGTCTACACCTACGAGGGGACGCACGACATCCACTCGCTGGTGCTCGGTCAGGAGATCACCGGGATTCCGGCGTATTAGGGTTAAGTCGGTGTCGTGAAAGACATTGATTCTGCGGGGTTGACCCCACCCCCGCCGGGGGTACCTTTACCTGCCCGTGGTACCGCGCCGCTAGCTCAATTGGCAGAGCAACTGACTCTTAATCAGTAGGTTCTTGGTTCGATTCCAAGGCGGCGCATTGCGGTAAGTCGTTGTGAGGGAAAGACAGGACGGCCGACACGATGCACGGTGTCGGCCGTGTTTTTTGGGGTCGTGTGCCCAATGTGTGCCCACGGCCCGGGTTGCTTGCCGCGTTCGGGTACCCGCGTTCACCGCTCGGGCCGCGCGCTGCCCACAAACGGGCCAAACTTTTTCATTGCGCCCTCCGCGCGCTTCGGATAGACTTGGGGGCGCGCTGGAGTTGATAGCCCAGCAGCCGGGGGACCGAGACCGAGCACCACGACAGCCCCCCGCGCAACAATGGAGCAGGTAGGTCGGAGCAAGCAGGGCGCAGGGTCGGACGCAACGGAGTCAGGGCAGCCCCAGAACAACGGGGCACCTGGGCTCCGTTTTTTTTGTACCTCGGTACCTGGGGTGACAGGCGAATGGGCGCGAGTAGCGGAGGGCTCTCCACGATGGACTTGGCGGTCCTGCTGGGCATCTCCACGCGCACGGTGGAGAAGGGGCGCAGGGGCGAGGGCGCGCTGGCCGGCCTGCCCTTTGTCCGCTTGTCCAGCAGGTGCGTCCGCTATGAATCGGAGGCGGTGCGCCGCTTCATCGAGACGCGCACGTCCCGCGCGGAGGAGGGCTGATGCCGCGGGGACGGATACGGGTCCGGGACCACGTCTACGGCGTGCGGGTGAGCGAAGCCGAGCGCCAAGACATCGAATCGGGCGCGGAGGCTGCGGGCATGGGGATCACGGATTTCCCCTGCCTCGCCTGCATGGAGGCCGCGCGACTCGCACTGGAGGCCAAGGAGAAAGGGGAACGCGCCCAGCGCAGGCAGGCGGCAAATGAAACCCGCTGATCGGGAGATCGGGCGCCTCGTGCTGCGCGTGGGCGAGGGTGGCGAGGTGACGATCCACCCCACCGGTGACCGGGCCGCGGTGGAGCGCGCGCTTCGGTCCACCGTGACGCTGCTCTACGAGAAGCCCGCGTTGGTGAAGTGCGCGAGCGGAACGTGCGGGGACTGTTCCGCGGCATGACCGCTGAGGAGGTCGCCCGCCGGCTGGACCCGAACGCGCGGCGCAGCGGGGACGAGTGGGCCGTACGTTGCCCCGCTCATGACGACCGTACCGCGAGCGCGTCGGTTGGATACGGGCGGGACGGCCGTGTGCTGGTTCACTGCCACGCTGGATGCACGCCGGAGGCGATGCTCGGCGAGGTGGGGCTCACGTTCGCGGACCTGTGGAACGGAAGCACGCCGCCGTCGCGAGCAACCCCGGAGCGCGCTCGGATCGTCGCCACGGATGACTACGCGGACGAGGCCGGAACGCTGCTCTTTCACGTCGTACGCAAAGAGCCGAAGAAGTTCTTCCAGCGGCACCGCTGCCCGGACCTGAACGCTCCGGGGCGTGATCGTGACGGGTTTACCTGGACGCTCGGCAACAAGCCGGAGAAGTGCGCGTGCCCCGAGGTTCGTCACGTTCTCTACCACTTCCCCCAGCTGATCGAAGCGGTTGCTCTCGGGCGCTCGGTCTACGTTTCCGAGGGCGAGAAAGACGTGCATGCGCTGGAGGGCGCCGGGGCTGTCGCCACCTGCAACCCGGGCGGCGCTGGCAAGTGGAGGAGCGAGTACGGGCCGGCGTTCCGCGGCGCGCGCGTTCGGGTCGTCGCGGATCGGGATGCACCGGGGCTCGCCCATGCTCAGCAGGTCGCCGCGGCGCTGGAGGGCATCGCCCTGTCCGTCGAGATCGTGCAAGCCAGGGCGGGGAAGGACGCTGCGGACCACATCGCCGCCGGGCACACCCTGGAGGACTTCAAGCCCGTCACACCCGACGAGATGACGCCGCTGGAGTCGAACGAGGTGGCGCCGCCGGAGGAAGTGGAGCCGCTTTACGATCCGCAGGCGATTCAATTCGGTCGTTATATGGACACGGAGCCACCGGAGCGGCGAATGATCGTCGGCGGCTGGTTGCCCCTCGGAGTCGTTGGCCTGCTCGTCTCCATGGGCGGACTCGGAAAGAGCCGGCTGCTCTACCAGTTGTGCCTCTCCGTCGTCACCGGGATGCCGTTCCTTGGAATGGCGATCCAGTCCGTGGGGAGCGTGCTGTATATCGCGGCCGAGGACGAGGACGAGGAGTTACACCGGCGCGGCCGGGATCTTCTGCACCACTACCGCGGCGACGCCCGTCTAGGTGGGCAGCCCTTGTGCCAATGCCAGAAGCAACCATGCACGAAAATGGCCTTCTTCTTTCCGCGATGCGCGATATCCGGCCGACCGGGAAGACCTGGAATGTTGAGGCGGTACCGGTATCCGAGCCCCGCAATGATCTTCCGGACCGTCGCCTCCGCGGCCGTGCCGCGCTGTCGCACCCGACTCATGAGGGCCGATCGAGCAGCGGTCGTGTGGAACTCGATTGGGCGTTGGCTGCGGGCCTCCTTCCCTTCCTTGGACTTCTGACTTGGCCTCATCCTCATCACCGCACTAATCCGTCGTAGTCCGGCCCAGCGGAACCGAAGGCAACTTGGGGGCAACACCTTCGAGCCAAGTATGGAGTTTGGAGATATCGTCTATCCCGCTTTCGCGAAGCACCTCCACGACATCCCCGCCGGCCAGCACCAGTACGGGATGTTCATCCTCAATGAGTTCCTGGTAGGCTTGCAAGCCGATGCATGATGTGGTGACAAAAATGCCGAACTGACGATGCCTGAGCCGGGAAACCAGGCGGGAGGTCTCCCTCACTCCTGAGGTATTGGTGCTAGAAGGACGTTTGCACTTCGCTTCCAGCGCGAACTGTACGGAAATAGATGTCTCCCTGGGACCGATCCTGTATCGTCCCACTCCGTCGCGGCCTCCATCTCGCCAGGGCCTGGTGACGTCGATCGAAATGACGTTGCTATCCATTCTCTTTACGAGGTCGGCGGCACATTTCTCAAAGGCATACGCGCCCTCGGGGTGGTCGGCGAAGTAGCCGTGCAACGCTTCAAGTAACTCAATGTCCGCAGCCCTCGTCGGCAATTGCGCGCTTGGCGACCTAAAGTGCTGTTGCCGAGGAGCGAGGAGGGGCCGATACCGCCCGGTTGAAACCCATTCCGTCCAGGCAGCGGGCGCGTCGCTCGCCTGCTCTGGCTCGTTCGCGACCAGCGCGTCGATCCATCGCCGAGATACGACGGGCGTATCCAGAATGGTGAAGACGGCCTTGTAATTCCTGAAGCGCATGCCATCTCGTGAGCTCCAGACGGCCACGAGGTCATCGAAAGGGCTCATCGCGGCCGCGCCGGGCACCGCCAGACCACGAAACATTACATCGCGGCCCTGTCCCGCCTTGGTGAAAATGAGGAAAGGAGGCACGCTCCGACGGTCACCCACATGGATGGCCTCGAAGGCATCCCTCAGGATCTAGTTTCCTCTCCGCGGCGTGTCGTGGACATCATGTCCCGGGGTCTTGTTGTCTCCGAAGTATGTGAACCGGCCGAGCTCCGGCATGATGGAATCTGGCCAGTCCGGGTCGGAGAGTTCGGAGTACAGAACGCAGAGTTGAATCCGCGTGCTCAATGACCCGCGGTATCGAAATCCTCCCATGTTGCCAACCGGGAGGAGAGAACCAATCGGGTCATCCCCCACGTTACCACGAAGGCCTCCGCGGTATAGGGCGTCCACGTGGAGGTCGGCTGACATCAACTCTTCGAACGGGATGGCGTTCATCGGAATCTAACTGACAATGGCGAGAGGTCGGTCGTGAGCGCCCACTGGGTGACGCCCCGAACCATGAACATAGGAGTGAGCCAACGCGCATGGGAGCGGGCCGGTATAGGCTGTTCTGAGTGCGTCAACGCTAGTGGACCTGCCAATGTGAAGAAGAAGGGCCCGGCTTTCCCACCCCTTGAAACTGTGAAGAGTCGTGCCTTTCACCCTAGCATCACCCTTGAAGAACGCCATTCGCTGCGACCGGGTGGGTTCTACCCCGCTAATGCGGACACTTCAGAGAAGGCCCATTGTGGGCCAGGAGGAGTGTCATGGCAAAGCGAAAGAGATACAGC
>CAMCNM010000029.1 GCA_945876015.1 Gemmatimonas phototrophica | reverse complement strand
GTCAACGCCTGGAGACCCTGGATCTGCACGAACGCGCCTTCCTTCGAGACCACCCAATCCGCGATCGGGACCCCCATCGTCGAGTAGAGGATGCGGCGCTGGTCGGTAGGAGGAAGCGTCGGGCTGGACCGGTAGCGCACGGACACGGGATCGAGATGCTCGATGAGGATCCCCAGGTCGTGCTCGTGCACGTGCATCGCGTACTCGCCTTCGATCTCGATATGGGTCGGCTGATCCGTATCGCCCTGGCGATCGATGATGTGGGTGTACTGGACCTGCGCCTCGATGCCGATCGGCCACGCGAACCGGAACACGACCGAATCGGCCGCCGAGGCCGCCCCACCGCCGGCCTGCGCCGCCGCGGGGGCAACGCCGAACACGCATGCGGCGGCCAGCACCAGCGCGCTCACCGAGGCTCTCACATGCGCACCGTGTCGATCAGGAGGAATCCCATCAGGATCGGCTGATAGAGCAGCGAGAACAGGAAGACGCGCCGAGCCCGTGAGCGGTTCATCTCCATCGCGGCGGCGCCGGCGAGACCGAGCGTGGCCAGCCCCAGCGCCAGCGCGCCGATCAGATAGGTCCGACCCGTGATCCCCAGCACCGTGGGGAGGATGGAGACGAAGATCAGCGAGACGCTGTGATAGACCATGTGGCGCCCGATGCGGACCCCGCTCGGATCGGTCGGCGGGGTGAGGAAGAACCCGACCCGCGCGTAGTCCTCCTTGAGCAGCCACGCGAGCGCGAGCACGTGCGGCAGCTGCCAGAGGAACGCGATGCCGAACAGCACGAGCCCGCCGATGTCGATCCGCCCGGTCGCCGCGGTCCAGCCGATCAGCGCGGGAAACGCGCCCGGGAACGCGCCGACCAGCGTCGCCATGTAGCTGCGCGACTTCATCGGCGTGTACACGAGCAGGTAGAGCGCGGCGGAGAGCGCGGTCAGGGCCGCCGGAAGCCAGCCCACCGTTTCGGCGAGGTACGCCACGCCGAGCGCGAGTAGCAGCGCGCCGAACCCGAGCGCCTCGCGTGGGTGCATGCGCCCCGACGGGAGGGGCCGCGTGCGCGTGCGGTTCATCAGCGCGTCGAGGTCGCGCTCCGCGTACTGGTTCAGGGCGAGCGCGCCGGCGGTCGCGACCGCGGTGCCGAGCAGCGTGTTCAGGATCGGCGAAAACCCGCCCTCACCGCGCGACGCGACGTAGTAGCTCACGCCGGCCAGGATCGTGACGAAGCCGGCGATCCCCGGCTTGGTCAACTCGTAGTAGGAGCCGGCGAGGTCGGCGAAAGAACGGCGCGGCCGGGCTTCTTCCACGAGAGTCGCCAACGGGTCAGCCGAGACCGTCGAGCACGGTGCGCATCGGCTGGGCGAGACCCGTGAACGCGGGCGTGTCGAACAGCGTGTACGCCGAGGCCTCGGTCACGCGCAGCGCCATCAGCAGGTCGAGGAACCGGCCCGGATGGTCGGACTCGAACGCGACCACGAACTCCTGGTCGTCGAGGCCGTAGCTGTACGTGGTGTTGAGCTTCACGTCGGGCCATTCGTGGCCCACACGGATGTGCTCGTCCATCATGCGCTGCCGGTCCTCGTGCGGGAGCTCGTACCACTTCCGCGTCTTCGCCATCGGATAGACGAACAGATACTTCGAGCCCTGCGGGTTGATCGCGATGCGCGCGCGCTCGAGCTTCTCGTCGCCGCCGTACTTCTTGATGTAGTCCTCTTCGTAGCGGTTCACGTAGATCGACCGCTTGGTCATCGCGAAGTACGAGTGCGAGTGCGAGAGCCATCCGCCCATCGCCGTGTTGTTGAGCGTCGCGGCGAATCCGTGTAGCTGCTCGAGCGAGCGGCTCGCCTGCCAGAGCACGAAATCCGAGTCCCCGCGCGTCGCGATCAGCGAGTACGCGTAGATCATCATGGTCCGGCCCTGCTCACCCACCAGCGACTCGAGCTCGTCCTTCTGCTTCTCGCGCTCCGGCCCGGGCAGCCGGCGCCACGCGGGATCGAGCTTGAGGATCATGAAGCGCACGTACTCGCGCTCCTTCATCTCCTCCTGCTCGCGCTGGATGCGGGTCCAGGCGTCCTCGTCCATCTCCGGCCGCTTGGGCAGGTTCGGGCGGACGCCGCGGGGGACGTTTGTCGGGGCTGCGGTATCGGACATGGCGGGGCGGTGTGGAGGGTGACTCCGAACCCCGAAGTTTCGCCCGATTGCCGTGGGGGGGGCAAGGCTGAATACATTTCGGCATGCCACCGTCCGAGCAGGCCCCCCCCGGGATGGACTTGAGCGAAGCCGGCGAGAAGGTCCGGGCGAAGCAGGTGTCACCGGTCCAGCTGACCGAAGCCTGCCTCGAGCGCATCGCGCGGCTCAACCCCGCGCTCAACGCGTTCGTCACCATCACCGCGACGTCCGCGCTCGCCGAGGCCCACGCGGCCGAGGCCGAGATCGCCGCCGGGAATTGGCGCGGCCCGCTCCACGGCGTCCCGATCGCGCTCAAGGACCTGGTGGACGTGAAGGGCGTGCCCACGACCGCGGCCAGCCGGCTCTTCGCCGATCGCATCGCCGAAAAGGATGCCCACGTCACGGCTCGCCTGCGCGAGGCCGGCGCGGTGTTTCTCGGAAAGCTCAACATGCACGAGCTGGCGTACGGCGCGAGCACGCTGATCAGCGCGTCCGGCCCGGTTGTGAACCCCTGGGCGGCGGACGTCACCGCGGGCGGATCGTCTTCGGGCTCGGCGGTCGCGGTGGCGGCGGAGCTCTGCTACGGTGCGGCCGGCACCGACACCGGCGGCTCGATCCGGCAGCCCGCTGCGTTCTGCGGGGTGGTCGGGCTCAAGCCCACGTTCGGCCTGGTGAGCACCGAGGGCGTCATGCCGCTCTCCGTCTCGAACGACCACGTGGGGCCGATCACCCGCTCGGCTCTGGACGCCGCGCTGCTCCTTCAGGCAATGACGGATGACGGTCCGGACTACGTGGCCGCGTCGGCCACGATCTCGACGGTGCGCATCGGCTTGCCCAAGGCGCACTTCTTCGTGGACCTGAGCCCGGAGGTCGGAGCCGCGGTGGACGCGGCCGTCGCGGCGCTGGCGGAGCTCTCCACGCGAAGGGTCCAGGTGGATGTTCCGGCGCACCTCGACACCACCGCGTTCCGCGCCGACATCTGGGCTCATCATCGGGACAACGTGCGGCGCTCGCCCGAGCTGTTCGACCCGGACACGCTCGGGCGCATCAAGGCGGGGGCCGACGTGGACAAGGGTGCGCAGCGGAACGCCCGGGCCGTGCTCGACGGGCTGCGCGCGTCGGCGGGAAAGATCTTCGATCAGGTGGACGTGCTGATCACGCCCACGGTAGGGGTGCCGCCCTTCCACATCACGGGGGACTGGACCCATGAGCAGCTCCGCGCGGTGGAGCTGTTCACGCTCCGCAACACGCGGCCGTTCAACGCGCTCGGGTTGCCCGCGATCTCGGTGCCGTGCGGGTTCACGACCCAGGGGCTGCCGATCGGGATGCAGATCGTGGGACCACCGAAGGGCGAGGCACGTATTCTCGCGCTCGCCCGCGCGTTCCAGCAGAGGACCGACTGGCACCGGCGGAGGCCGCCGGTCTGAGCACGGTCGCTGTTTGAGCTAGTCTCCGCTCGCTCCGCCGTGGTACGCGGCTTCCGCGATCGACTCCCAGTGCGGCTTCTCGACGCGGTGGTAGAACGCGAGGATCGCCGCCTGGTCGAACAGCGCGAAGATCAGTCCGGGCAGGGATCCGAAAATGAGCGCGAGGCCGTACGTGTACGCATAGCCCAGCGTGTACATCGGGTTCTTGAGGAAGCGGTACGGGCCGGGCGGATCGAGCGTGGGGCACTCGCCGGGGAAGAAGAAGTTGTGCCAGTAGCACGCCTCCCATCCGATCCGGATCGCTGCCCAGGTCTTCATCCAGACCCCGATCACCACGAGCGCCACGCCGGCGACGACCAGCGCCGAGCTATGGATCGGCGTGTGGAGAGTGAAGGGGGTCATCACGCAGAGGAAGACGAAGCTGACGCAGTCGGTGGTCATCAACCACGCTGCGACTCGGCGGAATTTCCGGAACGCCTCGTGGGGTCCGGCGTTCCGGGTGAGGCGCTGGTGCTTGTCCTGGAGAGTGAGCGCGATGCCGACGCCGATGACGTAGGCGAGGCGGCTCGCGAGATGAAAGCTGATCGCGATGATGGCCCAATCACGCATCCGCTACGGTCTCCAGATTCTCAGGATTTCGATCGATCGGAGAAGGGGGTCTGGCGCGATTACCCCCCAACACGCCTTTCGGACGGGGATAACCCTTGAACATTCCACGATGGGGTGTCAAGGGGAACCCCGTCAGAACCTCCCGTACGACTGGCTATTGTATCATATTTCCCTTACGTGGCTCGGCTCCGGCTTCCTGCCTACCACTGCGTCCGGTTTCGACCCAGGAAGTGCCTTCGCCACCTCCGGAGTACTGATGAGCGGACCCGCGGTCACTTTCCCGCAGCGCGGCTTTGGCGATACCTCCAGGACGGACAACTGGTGGGTCAAGCCGCTCGCGGTCTTTGTCGGCCTGTCGTTCTTCTTCGTCGGCTATCTCCCCTGGGCGATGCTCCAGGGCGAATACTATTGGTTTGGAAACTATCTGTCCCCCGTCTACTCGCCGGAACTGTGGGGGGCGTCTCCCCACGCCTGGTTCGGCGGGCCCCGCCCGCCCTTCTGGCCCGCGTTCCTGCCCTACACGGCCGGCATGATCGTTCTCTGGATGCCGGGTGGTTTCCGCTTCACCTGCTACTACTACCGGGGCGCTTACTACAAGGCGTTCTGGCAGGACCCGACCGCGTGCGCCGTGGGCGAGCCGCGGAAGAGCTATCTGGGCGAGAAGTCGTTCCCGCTCGTCTGGCAGAACATCCACCGGTACTTCATGTACCTCGCGGTGGCGTTCCTCTTCTTCCTGGCGCACGACGTCTGGAAGGCGCTGTGGTTCGACAACGGGGCCGGGGAAGAGGTGTTCGGCCTGGGCGTCGGTACGCTGGTCATCCTCGTCAACTTCCTGCTCCTCTCGAGCTATACGCTGGGCTGCCACTCGTTCCGCCACGTGATCGGCGGCCGGCTGACGCAGCTCTCGAAGCGGCCGGTACAGTCCAAGTGCTACGACAGCTGCAGCGCGCTCAACCGGAAGCACCAGCTCTTCGCCTGGATGAGCCTCTCCTGGGTGGCCTTCACCGACTTCTACATCCGGATGTGCGCCATGGGCGTCTGGCATGACCTGAGGATCTTCTAAGTGGCCGACATCCAGACGCACGAATACGACGTACTCATCATCGGCGCCGGCGGCGCCGGGCTGAGCGCAGCCGTCGTCGCGGCCGCGGCCGGAGTAAAGGTCGGCGTCGTCTGCAAATCACTGCTCGGCAAGGCGCACACGGTGATGGCCGAGGGCGGCGTCGCCGCCGCGATGGCCAACGTGGACGACCGCGACAGCTGGCGCGTGCACTTCGCCGACACCATGCGAGGCGGGCAGTACCTCAACAACCCGCGCATGGCCGAGCTGCACGCCCAGGAAGCGCCGGACCGGGTGCGCGAGCTGGAGAAGTGGGGCGCGCTGTTCGACCGCACGCCCGACGGCCGCATCCTGCAGCGCAACTTCGGCGGGCACGCGTATCCGCGTCTCGCGCACGTCGGTGACCGCACCGGCCTGGAGATGATCCGCACGCTCCAGGACCACGGCATCCACAGCGGCATGGAAGTGCACATGGAAGTGACGTGCACCCGGCTGCTCAAGGACGGCAACCGCTGCACGGGCGTGTTCGCGTATGATCGCGAGAAGGGACGCTTCCGCGTGTTCAAGGCGGGCGCGGTCGTGCTCGCGACGGGCGGCGTCGGGCGCGCGTACGAGATCAACTCGAACTCGTGGGAATACACCGGCGACGGCCATGTCCTCGCCTATGACGCGGGCGCGGAGCTCCAGGACATGGAGTTCCTCCAGTTCCATCCCACCGGGATGGTGTGGCCGCCCAGCGTGCGCGGGATCCTGGTCACGGAGGGCGTGCGCGGCGAGGGCGGAGTTCTGCGCAACAAGGACGGGAAGCGGTTCATGTTCGACAACATCCCGGACAACTACAAAGCGCAGACGGCGAGCGACGAGGAGGAGGGCTGGCGCTACACCCAGGGCGACAAGAGAGCCCGCCGGCCCCCCGAGCTGCTCACCCGCGACCACGTCGCGCGCATGATCAACCGCGAGGTAAAGGAAGGCCGCGGCAGCCCGCACGGCGGCGTGTTCCTCGACATCGCGTGGATCAAGCCGCGCGTTCCGGGCGGAGCCGAGCACATCCGGAAGAAGCTCCCCGGGATGTACCACCAGTTCAAGGAGCTGGCGGAGCTCGACATCACCGAGATGCCGATGGAGATCGGGCCCACCACGCACTACATGATGGGCGGTGTGCGGGTGGACGCGGACTCGCAGATGTCCAGCGTGCCCGGGCTGTTCGCCGCGGGCGAGTGCGGCGCCGGGCTGCACGGCGCGAACCGGCTGGGCGGCAACTCCCTGTCCGATCTGCTCGTGTTCGGCCAGCGCGCTGGGCAGTTCGCGGTCGAGTACGCCAAGAAGAACGGCCGCGGCAAGGTGTCGGAGGACGAAGTGAAGAAGGCCAGCGAGGCCGCGCTTGCTCCGTTCAGTCGTTCCGGCGGGAAGGGCGAGAACGCCTTCCAGATCCAAGGCGAGCTCCAGAAGATGATGCAGGCCAAGGTCGGAATCATCCGCTCGCCGGGCGAGGTCCAGGAAGCGATCGGTGAGATCGCCCAGCTGAAGAAGCGCGGTCAGGCCGTCGTGGTCGAGGGGAACCGCGAGTACAACCCCGGCTGGCACACCGCGCTCGACCTGCACAATCTGCTCACGGTGTCCGAGGCGATCGCGCGCGCCGCGCTCGAGCGCAAGGAAAGCCGCGGCGCGCAAACGCGAGAGGACGCGCCCGGGAAGGATCCCGAGTGGGGCAAGGTCAACCTGATCGTGAAGAAGGGTGACGACGGACAGATGCAGATCCGGCGCGAGCCGATCGCGCCGATGCGCCCCGACTTGAAAGCCATCATCGAGGAGATCGGATAAATGGCCGGCAAGAAGACCACCTTCGAGGTCTACCGCGGCGATGCCAAGGGCGGCGCACGGCAGTCCTACGAGACCGAGGTCGGTGAGGGCATGGTCGTGCTCGACGTGCTTCATCAGATCCAGAGGGAGCAGGCCCCCGATCTCGCGATCCGCTGGAACTGCAAAGCGGGGAAGTGCGGTTCCTGCTCCGCCGAGGTGAACGGTAAGCCGCGCCTGACCTGCATGACGCGCTGCTCCAGTCTCGATCTCGACCAGCCGGTGCGGGTCGAGCCGATGCGGACGTTCCCGCTGATCCGGGACCTGGTGACCGACGTCTCGTGGAACTACGAGGTCAAGAAGAAGATCAAGAAGTTCAAGCCGCGCGCGCCCGATGCTCCGGACGGCACCTGGCGCATGGACCAGAAGGACGTGGAGCGGGTGCAGGAGTTCCGGAAGTGCATCGAGTGCTTCCTGTGCCAGGACGTCTGCCACGTCCTCCGCGATCACCACAAGCACGCCGAGTTCGCGGGCCCGCGGTTCTTCATCTATACGGCCGCGCTCGAGATGCATCCGTTGGATTCCGAGAACGACCGCCTCACCGACCTGCGCGAGCGCGACGGTCTGGGCTACTGCAACATCACCAAGTGCTGCACCGACGTTTGCCCCGAGCACATCACGATCACGGACAACGGCATCATTCCGCTCAAGGAGCGGGTGGTGGATGACCACTGGGATCCGCTCACGGGCCTCGTGAACCTCGTCTTCGGCAGACCAAAGGGCTGATCATGGCGATCCAACTGGGTGACGTAGCGCCCGATTTCACTGCGGATACGACGCAGGGTCCGGTCAGCTTCCACGCCTGGAAGGGCGACAGCTGGGCCGTACTCTTCTCACACCCGAAGGACTTCACGCCGGTCTGCACGACCGAGCTGGGCGCCGTCGCCGCGCTCAAGCCCGAGTTCGAGAAGCGCAACACGAAGGTCATGGGCCTGAGCGTCGATCCCGTGGAGTCGCACCGGCAGTGGGAGAGCGACATCAAGGACGTGACCGGAAACGCGGTGAACTTCCCGATGATCGGGGATCCGGAGAGCAAGGTCGCCAAGCTCTACGGCATGATACATCCGAACGCGAACGACACGCTGACCGTGCGCTCCGTGTTCGTGGTCGGGCCGGACCACAAGGTGAAGCTCACGCTCACCTATCCGGCGAGCACCGGTCGCAACTTCCAGGAAATCCTGCGCGTGATCGACTCGCTCCAGCTCACGGCCAAGTACGCCGTGGCGACGCCCGCCGATTGGAAGGATGGGCAGGACGTGATCATCACGAACGGCGTCTCGGACGAGGACGCGAAGACCCGCTTCCCCAGAGGTTTCGAGGCGAAGAAGCCATACCTGCGCGTCACGCCGCAGCCGAACCATTAGCGGGTAAGCGCCCGATGAGCTCGCGCAGGGAGTTCATCGAGCGCTCCGCGGTCGCCGCGCTGGCGTTCGGGCTCCCGCGCGGCCTGGGGAATTTCGCTCCCCAGCAGACGTTCCAGCTTCAGGAATGGACCATCGCCCAGCTTCAGGCCGCGATGCGCTCCGGCGAGCTGACCTCCCAGAAGATCACCGCGTTCTACCTCGGCCGGATCGCGGAGCTGGATCGGACCGGCCCGACGCTCCGCCACATCATCGAGATCAATCCCGACGCGCTCACCATCGCCGCCGCGCGCGACGCCGAGCGGAAGGCGGGCCGGGTGCGCGGGCCGCTCGACGGCATCCCGGTGATCGTGAAGGACAACATCGACACCGCCGACAGGATGCACACCTCGGCGGGATCGCTCGCGCTGGCGCGCTCGATCGCCCGGCGCGACTCGGGCGTGGCGGAGCGGCTGCGCGCGGCCGGAGCCGTCATCCTCGCCAAGACCAACATGAGCGAGTGGGCGAACATCCGGTCGCCCCGGTCGTCGAGCGGATGGAGCGCGCGGGGAGGGCAGGGGCGTAACCCCTACGTGCTGGACCGCACGCCGTGCGGGTCGAGCTCGGGGTCGGCGGGCGGCGTGGCCGCGAGCTACGCCGCGGTCGGGGTCGGCACCGAGACCGACGGATCCATCCTCTGTCCCGCGTCGATGAACAACCTGGTCGGGATCAAGCCGACGCTCGGGCTGATCAGCCGCGCCGGGATCATTCCGATCGCACACAGCCAGGACACCGCCGGTCCGATCGCGCGCACGGTGACCGACGCAGCGATCTTGCTCGGTGCGCTGACCGGCGAGGACGGGCGCGACCCCGCGACGGCCACCGGAGCGGGCCGGACTCGCGTGGACTACACCACCTTCCTCGATCCAGCCGGCCTGCAGGGGGCCCGCATCGGTGTCGCGCGCGAGATGGTGACCGGGTTCAGCGTGCGGACCGACCAGGCCTACGAGGTCGCCGTGGAGGTTCTGGCCAGGAACGGCGCGGTCGTCGTGGATCCGGCCGACATCCCGCACTACGGCGAGTACGACGAGACCGAGATGACCGTGCTGCTCACCGAGCTGAAGGCCGACCTGAACGCATACCTGGGTGCCCTCGGGCGGGACGCCGAGGTCCATTCGCTCGAGGAGCTGATCGCGTTCAACGTGGCGAACCGCGACCAAGAGATGCCGTACTTCGGTCAGGAGTTCTTCGAGCTCGCGCAGAAGCAGGGGCCGCTCACCGACATCCGCTACCTGAACGCACTAGCGAGGAATCAGCGGCTCTCGCGCACCGAGGGCATCGATGCGTTGATGGATCGGGAGCGTCTCGACGCGATCGTCGCGCCGACCGCCGCTCCGCCCTGGACGATCGACCTGCTGGGGGGTGACCACGGGGGCGGCGCCACGACGACTCCCGCGGCCGTCGCGGGCTACCCGAGCATCACGGTCCCGATGGGATTCGTGAGCGAGCTGCCGATCGGGTTGAGCTTCATCGGACGAGCGTTCACGGAAGGCACGCTCATCAAGCTCGCGTACGCGTTCGAGCAGATGACGAAGCACCGGCGGGCACCGCGGTTCCTGCCCACCGCTCCGCTGCGGGGATTTACGGGGCTGTAGTTCCGGGCGGGTCCCACGTGGCTCTTGGTCGCGTAGGCGAAGGCAACGTTGTTTACCCCACCAGCGTCCTCGCCCGCGTCCACACGTTGCCGAACATCTCCTCGGTCAGCGTGCCGGTGAACGTGTTCTGCTGGCTCGGATGGTATGACGCTATCAGCCGCACCGGGGCGCTCCCGGGGTCGGATGGGCGCATCGCCTCGGCCTCCGCCCCGTGGCCGAACGCGACCTTGGGCCTCGGCAGAACCCACCCGGTGTCAGAGAGCACCCGGAACAACCCCGTCCACGCGAACCCACCCAGCGCGACGATCACCTTCACGCGCGGCGTGAGCGCTAGCTCGGCCTCGAGATACGGCTGACAGTTGGCGCGCTCCGCCGGGAGCGGCTTGTTGTTGGGAGGAGCGCAGCGTACGGCCGCGGTGATCAGGCAGTCGCGCAACACGAGCCCGTCGTCGCGTGACACCGAAGTCGGCTGGTTCGCGAACCCCGCGCGGTAGAGCGCCCGGTAGAGCCAATCCCCCGAGCGATCGCCCGTGAACATCCGACCCGTGCGATTTCCCCCGTGCGCGGCGGGCGCGAGCCCGATCACAAGGAGCCGCGCATCCGGATCCCCGAACGCGGGGATCGGGCGGCCCCAGTACTCCTCGTCCGCGCCCGACGCGCGCCGGGTCCGGGCCACCCCTTCGCGCCAATCCACCAAGCGTGGACATCTGCGGCAGGCGACGACGGCCGCCTGCACCGCCTGGAGCGATCCATATGGGGGTGTCCCTGACTTCATGGCCGAAACCTAAGCCGTACGGCGTTATGTGACGACGGCACGGAGCCTGCGGGAGCCTGGGGTGAATACGCAGGATCGGGGTTCGATCCATCATCTCCGGGGGGCGCTTTGGTAGCGGACGACAATCGGGAAGGGCAGGACATCGTGCGTCGCATCCGGGATGAGCTGGAGCGCATCCGGGAGGCCGAGGGGCGCGTTGCGGAGGCCCTGGAGGCGGTCCTTCAGGCGCGCCGACGGGTCGAGGTGATCGCCCGCGCGCTCGTCCGCGAAGAGCCGCTGCGCGACACCCTACCCCTGCCGCCAACCCCCCTGCGGGCCGAGCCCGCCGCGATGGTGAGCAACGACACCGGCGACATCCCCAAGCTGTCGCCAGCGGCAAAGGCCAAGTGGGGCCGGCAGGATCACCGCGCGCGCCTCCTCTCCATCGCCGCGCTCGTGATCATCGCGATCGCCGGCATCGGTTGGTTCGCGATCCGCGGATGCCAGCAGGAAGATGCGAGCCCGACCGTGGTGGCGGCCGACGTGGCTCCTGAGCACGTGCCCGTCGCGCCGGCTCCCACTCCGCCGCCGCCGACCGACGTGCTCGCTTCGGCTCCCGCCGACCCTGCCACGCTCGTGGTTCTCTATGACTCGCTGTTCGCCGCGCGCTCACCCGTCTTCGACACGCTGCTCGTGATCGTCGATGCGCAGTCGGGCGAGCGGCCGGTGAAGCGCGCGGTGGTCTCGTGGCGCGATGGGTCGATGGATGCGCAGGAGGCCGACCTCCTGCACTCGGCGTTCGTGCAGCGCGTGCTCAAGCTCGACACGGATCCGCGCATTGAGATCGACGGTCAGCTGCGGCGGAACCCCTGCCGAGGGCGCTCGTGCACGGCCCTGCTCACGTTCTGGCGGGGGGAGGGCATCCAGTACGGGTTGCCGCAGGTGCCGGCCGACGCGACGACCAACGTCGCCGGGCTCAGGCAGGCCGAGGTCGCGCTGGTGTTCGGCTGGCTGAAGGAAGTGCACACGACCGCGGCGCCCTAGTTCAGACGGGGTCTCTCCGAGCGCCTTCTGCCAGGCGCCTGGCAAACATGTACTGCTCTGCTACTTCGCGTCCGCGCAGAGTCAGCTCGCTCATCCCCGTTGCACCATCGCGTCGCAAATGAGCGAGCCGCTTTCCATGCAGCGTGCCCACAACCCTCGGGTCGTATCCATGTCTTCCCACCATCTCGGCCAGCTCTTCTGACGAGATGCGCCCTCCGCCCTGAAGAATCGCAGCGAGGATCGCCGCCGTCTTCGAGTCGCGGACTGAAACGTCACTGGGACCGCCGGTAGATCGTGTATACCGTCGGCCCCTCTTCTCGCCCTGCGGTACGAGCAGACCCTGTTGGATCAGGATATCGAGGTGATAGCGCACGGTTCGAACCGGCATCGCCAATCTTTCAGCAAGCAGGGTGGATGTGACACTTCGGTTGGAGTCCACCAAGTCGATAATCTTCTTCTGAGCGTCGGACAGGCTGGCCATCGACCGCTCGATGTCGAGCTTGGCCAGGAGATCCGCTTGATGCGCTCGCAGACAGCGCAGAAGGAACATCAACCAGGGTCCGAAGGCGGAGGGTTCGCTACGCATCGCCGTCTGAGATCCACGAAGGGCCGCGTAGTAGGGCACCTTGTTGTTCTCCACGACTCGCTCCAGCGATGCGTACGGGACGTATTCATATCCCGAGCGGAGGAGAAGTAGCGTAGTCAGCGCTCGGGATAGCCTACCGTTCCCATCCTGGAAGGGATGAATGGCGAGCAAGTCCAC
>CAMCNM010000028.1 GCA_945876015.1 Gemmatimonas phototrophica | reverse complement strand
TGGCGCGCGAGCATGTGCACCTGCGCGCCCATTCCAGCGGCGCGGCGCGCGACCGCCGCGCCGATCCCGCGGCTCGCGCCGGTGACGAGCGCGGTCTGGCCGGTGAGGGGTCCCATCAGGACCGCCTCACAGGGATCGGTGCACCGACGCCGTGAGCCGCAGGAACTCGTCGCGCGTGCGGTGATCCTCGAGGAACGTACCGCGCATCGCCGACGTGATCGTCTTCGAGTTCTGCTTCTGCACGCCGCGCATCATCATGCACAGGTGGTAGGCCTCGATCACCACGGCCACGCCCAGCGGCTTGATCGTCTCCCACAGGGACTGCGCGATCTGATCGGTGAGCCGCTCCTGCACCTGGAAGCGCCGCGCGAACACGTCCACCAGCCGCGCGGCCTTGGACAGACCCATGATCTGGCCGTCGGGGATGTACGCGATGTGAACCTTGCCGAAAAACGGCAGGAGATGGTGTTCACAATTGTGAGTCAGATGACCGCCGACGAGGAACGTGGGGTACGGCTCGCACTGGTAGCTGTACACGCGGAATGGCTTCTTGCCGTCCGCGGTTACGGGCCGCACGGCACGAACCTGGACGAACCGCGATTCGATGAGAGTGGTGCGGTGATCCTCCTGCAGGAAGCCGTGCTTTCCGTACCACCCCTCCTGGTTCCACCGATCTGCGATGTAGAGCTGGGATGCAGCGCGGCGTGACGGCGTAAAGCGGGCGTCAATCGCCGTGGCGAACTCCTCGAGGAACGGGACGTTGGCGCTAACCACCACGGACCCCGTGTTCGCAGTCACTCGAGAACCATCCCCGTCCACGTACGCGTCGATGAATCCCTGCATGCAGTCCCGCGAGTTCAGGACCACGCGGGGGAACGCCTGCCGCATGTGATGGGCATCTCCACCGACCCACATCCGCATCAAATCCGCGAGGTAGGACGACACCACGCGGACCCGGAAGCCCGGAACGTCCCGTTCGAGGAACCCCGACGGCCTGGTGACGGGCTGAATGTGAGGACTCACGCCGAATGCCCGAGCGAGGCAGCCGGCGAAGCGCTCCGCGAAGTCGTGATCGTTGACGACGAGCGAGATGGATCGGTCTCCGACCGTTCCGTCCGAGCAGATGGCGCCGACGGCATAGCCGAGCTCGTATCCCACAACCGGAGCGAACCGCCGCCGATGGAGAGAGCGCGGCTCCGTCCACTCGACCGCGCACCCTTCCAGATTCCTGGCCTCCACCCACCCGCTCGGCGTCGCCACCGGGTGATCGCCTGTCACACGAAACATGCCTTCGTCCGTCTCCACCTCGACCAGTTCGCGCACCTGGTGGGAGGAGACCTCCTCGACCGTCGTCTGTACCACGCGTCCCTCGTGCAGCGTCCACAAGCGGTCTCCGACCCCAACGCGCGCCGCCTGCTTCGCGCCCCCCACCGCGTTGACGATCTGCTTCGATGGAACACATAAGCTGTACATCTCGATGTCTTTCACGACCACCATGTTCTGATGGCACTCCGTGAAGAGCGCGTCGCCCACGGCGTCCTGGCCGGTCTTTCCGTATCCCTGCGTTAGGAAGCGCAGCGACTTCTCGACCCGCTCGGGCGTCTTTGCCATCCCCTCCCGCTCGGGATCGTCACCCAGTCGGCGGATCATCTCCGCGATCAGATCGGGGAACGGTACGGCGGACAGGTCGCCCCCCGTCGCCCCGGGCAGATCGATCGCTTTCTTGTCCATGATTGCCTTCCAGGGGTTGGGCGAGGTTTGACGTGGTGCCTGGCGGTCGAGCGAGCGATACCCGTCCCATGGGGCATCGTTTCCGAATCGCGCGGTGTCAGCTAGGGTACAGCGGTCCAACCCGTCCGGAGGCGAGCAGCGATGAGAGCAGTCCCGATGCTGAGCGCGGGAGCGGCGACGTTGGCCCTCGCGGGCGCGCTCGCCGCGACCGTCTATCCGGCACCCCCTGCCGGGTCCGCTCCCGCATCCCCTCCCTCCCCCGGAATCTGCCAATCCGTGGATGAGCTGCCGATGCAGGCGCGGCCTGGGCAGGAGAGTCGGTCCGGGGAGTCCCACGAGTTCTACTTCACGCGCGTGATCTATTCGGACGGGGGCCGCCGTGGGGGAATGGGCTTCTTCGGGGGCCGGGGCGGCCGGGGCGGCCGGGGCGGCCGCTGGGCGACCGACTACCCGACCGCGGACCGCACCTTCACGACCTTCATCAAGCGCCTGACCTCGCTCGACACCTGCAACTGGGAGCACCCTGTCTCGCTGGCCGACCCGGACCTGCGCCGGTTTCCGTTCATCTACGCGGTCGAGGTGGGGGATTGGAGCCTGACCGACGAGGAGCTCGCGGGACTGCGCGGCTTTCTCGCGGCGGGCGGCTTCATGGTGATCGACGACTTCTGGGGCACCTACGAGTGGCAGGGCTTCGAGCGGGAGATGAACCGCATCCTCCCGGGCAACCAGATCGTCGAGATCCCGATGGACAGCCCGATCTTCAACATGCTGTATCAGATCGAGAAGATCGAGCAGGTCCCGAACATCTCGAACGCTCGTGACATCTCGATCGGCTATCCGGGAGCATCGACGTCCGAGGGCGACGGCATCGTCCCGCACGTCCGAGGCATCTACGACGCCAACGGCAGACTGTCGGTGATAATCAACTGGAACACCGACCTGGGCGACTCGTGGGAGTGGGCGGACGATCCCTACTACCCGCTGCAGTTCTCCACGTACGCGTACCAGCTGGCGGCGAACATGATCCTGTACAGCATGACGCACTGAAAAGAATCGAGGCCAGCGCCCGTAGGGCGCCGGCCTCGATACGTACCTGAAGGGGTGTTATTGAAGCCCGGGTATTATTTCTGGTGACCTCCCCTCGGCTTACGCCTTCCACTCTGCGGTGGCATGACGTCCACTTCAGGAGTCAGTCCCGGCTTCACTTGCGTTGGCTCAATAATGAGGCCCTCCAAGCACGCAACTGGAATATAGAGGGCAGATCCCGTGCCGTCCAAGAGTGATGATGGCACCCGAGCCGTCGGCCCGGGTATCATCAAAGTGATCCAACGATCCGGCCGTCGCTTGCGGGCCTTCCTCGGCCCCATCATGGGAGCGATTCTCCTCCTGCAGGGGCTGCTCGTGCCCATGCTGGACGCCGGCGAGTCCGTTCGGCAGCCCGCCTTCGAGAGCAGGCACGACACCGCCGACTGCCCGGTCGGGCACGACCACACGCTCTGCGTCCAGGTCGGCGCCAATCAGGCGGTCTCGAGCGCCGAGGTCCGCCTGCACGAGTCCCACGTCGCCTCGGTCGAGGACGACCTGGGTGTCCTTCGCCCGCTCTACTCGGCCACTCCGGTCCTGGTTCATGGACCTCGAGGTCCTCCCATCGCCTGAGGGAGCTCCCGCTCCCTTCTCCACGTAGTTCCCCTGCGACCTCCCGTTTCCGACGGGTGGCCGCTTCACATGGACGTCACCCATCGAGGCGATGGTGAACTCATTCAACGCATTCCTGAGCGCCCGCACGCGCGCGCTCATCCTGGCCGGAGCGCTCGCGCTTGGCGCGCCCGTGTCCGCGCAGCAGTCGGCGGAGACCGAGCGCGCCCTCGATTCGCTCACGGCGGTGGTCAGCGCACTCCAGGCTCAGGTCGAAGGTCTCTCGGTCGCGGTGAACGGGGCCGCGGCGCAACCGGCCGCCCAGGCGCGCGCGGGCGGCACGTACATGAACGTCGGCTTCGTCGGCCTCACCGACTTCGGCTGGTCCACCGAGCCGGACGTCGAGTCGCTCCAGGTCGGGGATCACGACCCACGGGTGCGGGGCTGGACGCTGCCCAACGGCGAGCTCACGCTGGACGGCGCCGTGGATCCCTACTTCCAGGCCGCCACGAGCATCGTCTACAAGCTCGACGGCGACGGCGAGACTGGCGTAGAGCTCGAAGAGATGTACTTCCTCACCACCTCCCTGCCCGGCAACCTCCAGTTGAAGGGGGGCCAGTTCTTCGCCGAGTTCGGCCGGCAGAACACGCTGCACCCGCATTCCTGGGGCTTCGCGGACCAGCCGCTGGTGCTCAATCGGATGTTCGGCGCCGAAGGCCTGAGAAGTCAGGGCTTCCGGCTCTCCTGGCTCCTTCCGACCTCGTTCTATACCGAGGCGAGCCTGGGCGTCTTCAACAGCGGGGGCGAGACCGCATCCAGCTTCCGCTCGGAGGAGTCTCCCGAGATCCACGGGGGTGAAGCGGTCGAGCGCGGGGTGCACGACGCGCGCGATCTCCTCTACGTACCGCGCCTCTCCACTTCGATCGAGCTGAACGACACACAGACGCTGCTGTTCGGCGCGTCGGCCGCGCTCGGACCGAACAACTCGGGGACCGGGTCGGACACGCGCATCTTCGGCGGCGACCTCTACTGGAAGTGGAAGTCGGCGCGTGCGATGCAAGGCTTCCCGTTCGTCTCGTTCCAGACCGAGGGAATCTGGCGACGGTACGAGGCGGGCCGGCGCTCCGCGGCCGAAAGCCCCTTCCTCCCGATCCTGCCTGCGGAGACGCTCAGCGACGCCGGCATGTACGCCCAGCTGCTTTGGGGGATCAAACCGTTGCTCGTCGCGGGATTGCGGGCCGAGGTCGTGGACGGCCAGGGCGGAGCGTTCGAGTCGGCGCTGCGCGCCGATCGCCAGCGCGTGTCGCCCAATCTCACATGGTATCCGTCCGAATTCTCGAAGATCAGAGTCCAGTACAACTACGACCTCCGTCCCGACATCGGCGTCGATCATTCGTTCTGGATGCAGATCGAATTCCTGCTCGGCGCCCACGCCGCCCACAAGTTCTAGAGAGGATGACACCATGAGAGCGCACCGCATACTCGCGGTTCTGATCGCGGCGCTCATTCCGACCGCGGTCGGGGCCCAGAAGAAGCTCAACGTCGTGGCCACGACCCCCGACCTCGCCTCGATTGCCTCGATGATCGGCGGCGACCGGGTCGACGTGAAGGCGCTCGCCAAGGCGACCGAGGACCCCCATTTCGTGGACGCCAAGCCGAGCCTGATCGTCACCCTGAATCGCGCCGACATGCTGATCGACGGCGGGGCGGAGATGGAGATCGGCTGGCTTCCCCCGCTCCTCCAGAGCGCGCGCAACACGAAGATCGCAACGGGCGCCCCTGGACGGATCTCGGCGGCCCAGGGAATCAAGCTGCTCGAGGTGCCCGCGACGTTCGATCGCTCGCGCGGCGACGTCCACGCGCTCGGCAATCCGCACTTCCTGACCGATCCCGCGAACGCGCGGATCGTCGCCGCCAACATCGCCGGCCACTTCGCTCAGGTGGACCCCGGCTCAGCGGCAGCCTATCAGGCCAACCTGGCTCGGTTCCAGTCGACGCTCGACGCCAAGCTGACGGACTGGCAGCGTCAGCTTGCGCCGTACAAGGGGGCGAAGATCGTGACCTATCACCGCGACTTCATCTATCTCGCCGCCCGCTTCGGCCTCGACGTGCTCGAAACGCTGGAGCCGAAGCCCGGGATCGCTCCCTCCCCCGCGCACCTCGCGCAGGTGATCGCTGCGATGAAGGGTGCGAATGCCAGGGTGATCCTCGTGCAGCCCTTCCAGAACCGCAGGACCGCGGAGACGGTGGCTCGCCAGACGGACGCGTCCGTGATCGAAGTGCCGCAGCAGCCCGGGGCGATCGCGGGCACCGCCACCTATGTGGACCTCATCGATCACCTGGTGGCCGAAATGGTCGCCGCCTTCAAGGCCAAGCCGTGACCGGGGTCGATCTGGAGGTCGTGTGGGCGGTGATGAAATGGCCGCTCGCTGCCTGTCTCGTGCTACCGCCGCTGCTGGTCTACATGGGGCTCCACGTCGTGAAGCGCGAGGTGATCTTCGTGGACCTCGCCCTCGCGCAGGTTGCGACGTTGGGAACGTCCGTGGCGATGCTGATGGGCTACGACTTTCACGACCGGATCGCCTTCTGGATCTCGCTCGGTGTGACGTTCCTGGCCGCGGCCCTGTTCAGCTGGTCGCGAGCGAGCGAAAAGCGTGGGGTGCCGCAGGAGGCGATCATCGGGATCACGTTCGTGGTCGCGGCGGCGGCCGTCATCCTCGTGCTCAGCCGAGTGGCGGGCGGCAAGGAAGAGCTCGAGCATCTGCTGACCGGCGACATCCTGAACGTGACGGGAGCGGACGTCGGGCAGCGCGCGGCTCTCTTCGCCGCGATCGCGGTGTTCTACGCGGCATTCCATGGGCGCTTCGCGCTCATCTCGACCGACCCTGCGGCGGCGGAGGCCCAGGGCGTCTCGGTGCGCCTGTGGGATTTCCTGTTCTACGCGGCATTCGCGCTCGTGGTGGTGAGCTTCGTGCGTGTGGCGGGCGTGCTGCTTACGTTCGCGTACCTGATCGTTCCGGCGGTCTGCGGCGTGACGCTCGCCGACGGATGGGCCCGTCACCTGACGATCGGTTGGGGCGTGGCGGCCGCGGCGAGCCTGGTCGGGCTGGCCGCGTCCTACTTCATGGATCTTCCCACCGGCGCGGCGATCGTGTGCGCGTGCGGACTCGCGCTCTTGCTGGTGAGCTTCGCGGCCGCGGTGCGGCGCGCCTAGCGCGGGGGCGAAGAATCATCAGTATGGGAGCCGCATGAGCGAGCCCGGGCCGATCGGCGAAGCGGGTCGGCCCTATACCCTGCGCCAGCTCGTCGCCTACTTCCTCAGGCTCGGAACCACGGGGTTCGGTGGTCCCGTGGCGCTGACCGGCTACATGCGCCGCGACCTGGTCGAGGATCGCGGCTGGATCGCGGAGTCCGACTATCGCGACGGGCTGGCGCTCTCGCAGCTCGCCCCCGGCCCGCTCGCGGCGCAGCTCGCCATCTACCTGGGCTACGTCCATCACCGGGTGCTCGGCGCCACCCTCGCGGGGATCGCCTTCGTGCTTCCCTCCTTCCTGATGGTGGTGGGAATCGGGTGGGCGTATGTCCGCTTCGGCGGGCTCGCGTGGATGCAAGCGGTCTTCTACGGAGTGGGCGCGGCGGTCATCGCGATCATCGCACAGAGCGCGGTGCAGTTGACCCGCAAGGAGATCGGCCGGGAGCCGCTGCTCTGGGCGATCTACGCGACGGCGCTCGTGCTCACGGCCGTCACCGAGACCGAGCACCTCTCCCTGTTCGTGGGATCCGGCCTTCTGGTATGGCTGGTGAGGACGCGGCCGAGCTTGTCCGACGCCGCACATCGTGCCACCGCACTGGCGGCACCGATGCTTTTCCAGGCAGGGACGCTGACCGAACCGGGTCTCCTGCTCCGGATCTTCGGCTTCTTCACGTACGCCGGGACGTTCGTGTTCGGCAGCGGCCTCGCGATCGTACCTTTTCTCTACGGCGGGGTGGTGAAGGAGCACGGATGGCTCACCGACCAGCAGTTTCTGGACGCGGTGGCCGTCGCCATGATCACCCCCGGGCCAGTCGTGATCACGACCGGATTCATCGGCTATCTGTTGGCCGGATTGTCCGGGGCCGTCGTGGCATCGGTGGCCACGTTCTTGCCGGCCTATCTGCTGACGATTCTCCCCGCGCCGTTCTTCAAGCGCCACGGGAAGCGCCCGGGCGTCGCTGCGTTCGTGACGGGAGTGACCACAGCGGCGATCGGGGCGATCGCGGGCGCGGTAATCGTGCTCGGACGCCGCTCGATCGTCGATCTGCCGACCGTCCTCATCATGGCGGCGACGCTCATCTTGCTGTCGAGGACCAAGATCAAGGCTCCGATCCTCGTGCTCGCCGCGGCGGCCCTGGGGCTTCTTCTGTACCCGGGCTGAGGTCCCTACTGCCGGTCCGTCATCCCCACCACGCCCGCTCCTTCGGCACAGGGTGCGCAGCAGTAGAACGAGCCGGCGTGCTCCATCCCGTGACCGATCACGCGGCAGCCGCAGCCCCCCGTTCGGCAAAGTTTGTCGGACACCAGTACCAGAGTGCCGGAAAAAGTTGCTGACCCGCCCCTGCCCAAGCCTCGTTACAATCCCGTAAGTATCAGTCGGACGACAACTTCAGTCGATCAGCGTGAGTCCCGTGGCCGTCGGCATGGGACTTATCTTTCACCCACCCCGTACGGCGACCATTTCAGAGCACTAACGCACTAGCTGAGGAGTCACGATGAGGCGCGAACTCAGGATCGCCGCCGACGGCTTCATGGACCTGTCGGACCGCCGACGGGTGAAGACACCGGGGATGACGGACGCGGGCGTCGAGGCCATGCCGGAAGGCGAGGCGCTCTCCTTCCTGCTCTCGCACAGCTTCCCGGGACACCGGCGCGTCGTGCGTCCGATGAGCGAGAACGACCGCAAGAACATCCGCCTCGCCCTCTAGGCGGACTCGGTCCAGGTCCGCATGTCCTACGTGGACCGCGTGTGGCGGAACATCACCGAACCGGTGCTCCCGCCCCAGGATCCGAGTGTGCCCGAGCTGGTCCAGGTGATCCACTACGGCGGTGTCTGGGCCTACCCGCTCTATCTGGACGGCGAGGTCACGAGGGTGATCCCTCACGGCGGTCTGCCGATGCCCGAGGTCGGGGGGGTCCGCCGGTTGGACTACAGCGAGCTGAGCCTCAGGAGCGCGTGACGCGCCGCGGCTGAGACCAGCCGCGCTGAGGTGAGGTGAAAGAAGGGCGGCGCTGGAGCAGTTGCTCCGGCTCCGCCCGAATCGTTTGTGAACCGATCATTCGGATTGTGGAAGCCGTGCTCGAATCAGCTGATCACACAACCATCGCGAGGTCCACCAGGTGAACTCCGGCCTCATAGAGGGTGCGCCGCGCCAGCCGGCCGAGCCAACCGGTCTCATTCCAGGGCGGCATGTACAGCTTTTGCCAGATCTGGACGAAAACCAGGTCGCCGACACCGGGCCGGCCGAGCTGATCCCTGAGCGCGCGGTAGATGGGCATCTCGCGGAACTCGTGGTTGAGTGCCACCTGGCGTCCCGCCGTACGCGCCGCAGCGATCACCTGGTCTGCCTCGGCCAGGCTCTCCACGAATGGCTTCTCACAGATCACGTGGGCGCCCGCGCGGAGGCTCGACAGACAGTAGGCCGCGTGCGAGCTCGGAGGGGTGCCCACGACCACGACGTCGGGTCGCGCCTTCGCGAGCATCTCGTCGAACGTCTCGAAAAGAGCGATGCCCCGGCGATCGCCCGCGGCTGCCCGCTGCTTCGGGTCCGCGTCGCAGGCGCCGACGATCTCGACGCCGGGGATCCCGGCGAGCGCCGGAAGGTGCAGCGTGAGTCCGGCACTGCCGAGACCGACGAGCGCTACGCGCATGGAGGGGTTCAGCCCCCGCCTCCGCCCTTGCCCACACCCGGCTCGGTCATCGTGCTCACGTTGAGCGCCTTGTCGAGCTCCGAGGCCCTGAGCAGACCCATCTCCTTCACCACGTCGCGCACCGAGCGGCCCTCCTTGGCCGACTTCTTCGCCACCACGGCCGCCTTGTCGTACCCGATGTAGGGATTCAGAGCGGTCGCGATCGAGGGGTTCAGCTCGAGCAGCTGCTGCGCGCGCTTCTTGTTCGCCTCGATGCCCACCACGCAGCGCGTGGTGAACGTCTTCACCGCGTTCGCCATCAATCGAACTGACTCGAGGAACGACTCGGCCATCACCGGCATCATGACGTTCAGCTCGAAGTTGCCGCGGCTGCCGCCCACCGTGACCGTGAGGTGGTTCCCCATCACCCGGGCGCAGACCATGATGAGCGCCTCCGCCATGACGGGGTTCACCTTGCCGGGCATGATCGAGCTTCCTGGCTGCACGGCGGGGAGAAGGATCTCGGAGATGCCCGAAGTCGGTCCGCTCGCCATCCAACGGATGTCGTCCGCCACCTTGGTGAGCGCGACCGCGGTCGCGTTGAGCGCGCCCGACGCGGCGACGAATGCGTCCTTGGCGCTTTGCGCCTCGAAGTGGTCCTCCGCTTCGACGAACTTGAGGCCCGTCTCCTTTGAGATTCGAGCGATCGCTTTTTTCGCGAAGCGCTCGTCGGTGTTGATCCCGGTCCCGACCGCGGTGCCGCCCAGGGGAAGCTCGGCGAGGTCCTCGGATGCGCGGCTCAGGCGCTCGATCGAGCGCTCCACCTGCCGCGCGTAGCCGCCGAACTCCTGGCCGAGCCGCACCGGCGTCGCGTCCATCAGGTGGGTGCGGCCGGACTTGATCACCTTGTCGAACGCCTTCGCCTTCTGCCGCAGCTCCTTCCGGAGCGCGTCGAGCGCGGGGATCAGCTCCTCCTCGATGGCGAGGCGGCCGGCGACGTGCATCGCGGTCGGGATCACGTCGTTCGACGACTGGCCGAAGTTGACGTGGTCGTTCTGGTGCACCGCCGAGCCGCCCAGGATCGAGCTCGCGCGATGGGCGATCACCTCGTTCGCGTTCATGTTGGTCGAGGTGCCCGACCCCGTCTGATAGATGTCGAGCACGAACTGCTCGTCCCACGTCCCCTCCGCGACCTCGCGGGAGGCGCGCGCGATGGCGTCCGCCGCGCGGGCGCTCAGGTGGCCCAGCTCCTTGTTGGTCTGGGCGGCCGCCCCCTTGATGATCCCCATGGCCTGGATGAAGCGGCGGCTGAAGCGCTGGCCGCTGATCGGGAAGTTCTCGAACGCCCGCTGGGTCTGAGCGCCGTACATGGCGCTCTTGGGCACGCGCACTTCTCCGAGGGAGTCCTTCTCGATCCTATATGCTTCGGGCACAGCGGCCTCCGGATGTGGAATGGGTCGATCGATGGCGGGGGGAAGTTGCAGGCTCAGATCCCCATCAGCCAGAGCGCGGACGCTCCGGCCAGGGGAACGGTCAGGTTGTCGTCGAACCGCCACGGGATCACCTCGACGCCGGCGATAACCAGGGCGGGAAGCGCGGCCGCGGCGGGCCCGAAGAACGCGCTCAGCACCGCGAAGGCGACCGCCACGAACACCGCGCTCCCGAGCACCGTTCCCTTGCCCAGCCTCGTGCGGCCCCAGAGGCGGCCCACCGTGCTCGCCGTCGGATCAGCGAGCGCCAGAACGACGATGGCCGGCACCGCGATCCGCGTGGGGAAGAGTCCGTAGACCAGGATCGCCCCGAGGAGATACCACGTCGAGGACGCCACCTTGGTCATCTCGCGCGGCGAGGCGAGCGAGGGCAAGAACCGAAAGAAGAGCGCGTTGAGGGTGGGGGACCGGAGCCGAGCCAGGTCGAACCCCATGAGCGCGACGAGAAAGCCCGAGAGGATCAGCAACACGCCCGTCCGGCCGACTCCGAGCACGGGCGGCAGGAACGCGATCGTGAGCCCGTTGCCCGCGTGGAAGATGCGCCGCCAGGGCTGGACGCCTCGCCACCGTTCTTCTCGGGTCGGCTCCTGCGGACCTTCCTCCACCTACTTTTCCGGCCGGGTCGGCCGCATCTCCACCCGGCTCACCAGCGCGCGCGGGGGGAACTCGAGCAGCTGCGTCACGGCGAGCGCGACGTCCTCGGCCTGCAAGGCCCAGCCCTTCCCGGCCGCGCTGCCCTGGCCGAACTCGGTCTGCACGCTGCCCGGCATCACGATGCTCACCCGGATCCCCTCGAAGCGCAGATCGAGCATCATCGCTTCGGTCATCCCGCGGAGCCCGAACTTGCTCGCGTTGTAACCGGCCCCTCCGGCGAAGCTGTTGCGGCTGGCGAGCGACCCGATGTTGATGATCCAACCGTCCCCAGACCTGGCCAGATGGGGCACCGCCGCGCGTGAGCAGTAGAAGACGGCGCCGAGGTTGGTTTCGATCTGATCCTTCCACTCGTCGAGCGACATCTTGTGCACGGGCTTCATGTGGCCGACGCCCGCGTTGTTGACGAGCACGTCGAGCCGACCGAGCCGAGCCACCGCGCCGGCCACCAGAGCCGCGCACGCATCCGCGTCGCGCACGTCGCAGGCGATTCCGACCGCGCGGCCGGGGCCCACGTCTGAGAGCCGCTCGGCGACCTCCTTCACCTTCCTGGGCGTGCGCGAGCTCACGACGACGTCCAACCCGAGCGCGACGCAACGCTCCGCGATCGCGAGTCCGATCCCGCCCGTGCTGCCCGTCACGAGGGCTACTTTTCCTGAGAGGCTCATGGGAGGGTTCTATCCCGCTCGCAGTGCTTGGTGCCGGACCAGGATCCCGGGTGCGCGGCCCGGACCCTTGGCTCGGCCCGGGGGTTCCTCGCTCCCATGTCCAACTCCCGCAAAGTCGCGCTGGTCACGGGTGGAGCGATCCGCGTCGGGCGCGCGCTCTCGCTAGGGTTGGCGGAAGCGGGATACGACATGGCGGTGCACTACCACAGCTCGTCCACGGCCGCGCGCGAAGTCGGCCGGCGGATCGAAGAGCTGGGCCGCAGGGCCGTCCTGATCGAAGCGGACATCGCCGAGCCCGAGGGCGCCCTTGCGATCGCCGCGCAGCTGCGCGAGCACTACGGGCGGCTCGACCTGCTCGTGAACAGCGCCGCGTCCTTCGAGGAAGCCGATCTGCTCGAAGTGGATAGCACGGCGTGGGACCGCGTGATGAACGTGAACCTGCGCGGTCCCTTCCTCCTGGTACGCGAGACCGCGGCGCTGCTCAAGGCCAGCCAGGGCGCGGTCGTCAACATCCTCGACCTCGGCGCGATCCAGGCCTGGACCCACCATCCCCACCACGCGGTCTCCAAGGCCGCACTCCTCCATCTCACCAAGGTGCTCGCGCGCGTGCTCGCACCCGAGG
>CAMCNM010000027.1 GCA_945876015.1 Gemmatimonas phototrophica | reverse complement strand
CGGGATTCGGAGGGCCCGGCCGGCGGTCATCACGTAGACCGCCTCGTTCTTGACCGGGCCGCGCAAAGGCAGCTCGCTCTCGGAAAGCTCCGGGAACAGCTCATGTAGGGCGCGCGGATTCACCACCGCGCCCGACAGGCAGTGCTCGCCCAGTTGGCCCGCCTTCTCGAGCACCCCGATTTCGATCGGGCCGAGCCCGCCGCCGGCTTCGGCGTCGGCTTTGACGAGGCGCGCGAGATGGATCGCCCCCGCAAGGCCCGCTGGGCCGCCGCCCACGAACAGGACGTCCATGGGAACCGCCTCCGGGTCCGGGGCGGTGGCCAGGATCACGCGGTCCGTCGGCATCGGAGGCTGGTGCCTCGATGGGAGCAGGGTGCCGCTCACGGTCCGGTCGCTCATGCGATCTCGTGCGGTCGTTCCAGTCGGGTGCCAGGACCCCCTGCGCGAAGTGGGGGTACCCTGACGTCGCCCATCTCCGTTCCACTCTGCGCATCCGATGAATCCAATCCGTCCGTGTACGCTCGGTGAGCTCAAGTCCGCTGGATACAAGCCTCTCGCCGTGAAGGAGGAGGTCCGCGCCAACCTGGTGCGCAAGCTCAAGTCGGGCGAGCGGCTCTTCCCCGGCATCGAGGGCTACGAGGACAGCGTCGTGCCGCAGATCGTGAACGCGCTGCTCGCGCGCCACGACTTCATCCTGCTCGGTCTCCGGGGCCAGGCGAAGAGCCGGATTCTCCGTCAGCTGGTGGATCTGCTCGATGAGGAGATCCCGATCCTCGCGGGGAGCGAGGTGAACGACGATCCCCTCCGGCCGATCTCCAAGTACGCGAAGACGCTCATCGAGGAGAGCGGCGACGATGCACCGATCGCGTGGGTGCACCGCGACAACCGCTTCGTCGAGAAGCTCGCGACCCCGGACGTGACGATCGCCGACATCATCGGCGACGTGGATCCGATCAAGGCCGCGCGCGGCGGGCACATCCTGGCCGACGAGCTCACCATCCACTTCGGGCTGATGCCGCGTGCCAACCGCGGGATCTTCGCGATCAACGAGCTGCCGGACCTCGCGGGCAAGATCCAGGTGGGTCTCTTCAACATCCTGCAGGAGGGGGACGTGCAGGTGAAGGGGTACCCGATTCGGCTCGCGCTCGACCTGCTCATGGTGTTCACTGCGAACCCCGAGGACTACACGGCGCGGGGCAAGATCATCACGCCGCTCAAGGACAGGATCGGCGCGGAGATCCGCACGCATTATCCCGAGGTGATCGAGGTCGGGATGGCGATCACCCGCCAGGAAGCGTGGACCGCGCGCGACGGCGTGTCCGTCGAGGTCCCCGATTTCGTGGCCGAGACGGTGGAGCGGGTGGCGTTCCTCGCGCGCGAGGACAAGCGCATCGACCAGCGGTCGGGAGTCAGTCAGCGCCTGCCGATCACGGTGCTCGAGAGCGTGGTCTCGAATGCCGAGCGACGGGCTCTCAGGGTCCACGAGGACCGCGTCGTGCCGCGCATCAGCGATCTGTACGCGGCGCTCCCGGCGATCACCGGCAAGATGGAACTCGAGTACGAAGGAGAGCTGCACGGCGCGGACAAGATCGCGCGCGAGCTCATCCAGAATGCCGCGCTCGGGACGTTCCACGATCGCGCGGGCGGCGCCGACGTCGAGGAGATCGTCGAGTACTTCGAGCAGGGGGGCGCGCTCCAGGTGGCCGAGGACTCGGCGGCGGCCGCGTGCGTGGAGGGGTTCGCCACCGTGCCTGGCCTGATCGAGCTGATCGAGTCGGTGGGCCTCGCGGCGAGCAGCGCTTCGCCTGGCGCGCGCGCCGCGGCCTGCGAACTGGCTCTCGAGGCCATGGTGGGCGAGAAGCGGATCAGCCGGAATCTGGGCGGCGGCTACGGGCGCGCCAGGCACGCAGGCCCCACCGGGAAGGGCTTCAAGGGATCCGATCCCTTCAGCGCCTGAGGGCTGCCCGCGCCGAGCGGCTCAGCGGCGGCGCGCCACCTTCAAGTTGGTCGGGCCGTGATCGTCCAGAGCCCAGATCACCAGGAGCACGAACGGCAGCATCGTGAACGTAAAGAGGGCGACCAGGCGCATCGTCCATTCGGGCAACTCCAGCCACGCGCCCACCAACCCCACCGGGCACAGCAACCCGAACGAGATCAGCAGGTAGGCGATCCCCACCCGAACGATGCGGCGATGCCTGAGGTCCTCCATCAATAGGCTCATCGACGTCTCCCAAAGGGTGTACCTGGGTAGCGAGCAAGAGCCAGGCCGCCGGACGAGGCGGTCATGGTGGGAGCGGATTCCACAGTGGAGCCTTGGATTAGATCCCCCCAGGCGCCCGACGACGAGCCGGTAGATTCCCGTCGCCACGCACGTCGGCTCGGCCGACTACGATCTGGTTTTCCCCCAGGACTCGGTCAACACGATCGGCTCAAGGGCAACTCGAGCCTTTCGGCAGCGTGGCGGGCGGGCAACCACAGACTGCCGTGCCGACTCAACATGGATCAGCTCGAGGACGCGCACCCGGAGATCAAGAACCAGACGCTCCACGGGTTCGACGAGCCGTCTATGGCGCCGGGATTCCTGGACAGCTCGCTCATCCGCGAGAAGGCGGCAGCGGACATCTTCCGCATGGCGGGCGGGCCCGCCGCGTACACGGCCTTCTATCGCGTGATGTTCGACTTCGGCGAAGGGCCCAAGTACGACGGGGTCGACACGATGGTCGAGGGTCAGTTCGGTGAGAATACCGGCAACCTCTACAAGCGCTGTTCGAGCGGTACACCGCGCTCATCACGCCCTTCGCCATCGGAACGAACGGCGAGAAGCCGGGATACCGCCATCGCGAGGGTCCCTCCGCGTTCAGCGCCGCTCTCGGTGGGTTGAGGCAGCACACCGCCGCCCGGCGCGTCCTCATCGATCAGTTTCTGAAGTAGGCTGTGCATACACACGGTCCTGGGGCGTCCCCTTATCAGGAACCACGGAAGCGATCGTATGCGCAGCGGAGAGCCCGGACGATGAGCGACCACCACGACGACTTCGGCGGCCTGGGCCGCGACCTCCTGTCCATCCGCGCGGTCACCGGGCGGCGCAAGGCGTTCCGTTTGGCAGCGGGCCTGGGTCTGAGCGGCTTCTCGCTCTTCGGCTGCTCGAGCAGCACCGCGGCCGACGACGATCCCGGCTCCGGGCTCTGCAGCAGGATTCCCGAGGAGACGGCCGGTCCTTTCCCGGGCGAGGGGTCGAACGGGCCCAACGTGCTCAATCAGACCGGCGTCGTGCGTCAGGACATCCGGTCCAGCTTTGCGGGACTTAGCGGCACCGCCGACGGCGTCCCGCTCACGGTGGTGCTGAACATCGTCTCGGCGACCTCGTGCTCGCCGCTCGCGGGGGCGGCGGTCTACAGCTGGCACTGCGACCGGCCCGGCCGCTACTCGCTCTATTCGGCGGGCGTGACCAACTAGAATTTTCTGCGCGGCGTGCAGGGGACCGATGCGAACGGGAAGGTCGCCTTCCGGACCATCTACCCCGGGTGCTACGCGGGCCGGTGGCCGCACATCCACTTCCAGGTCTACACGAGCTTGTCCGCGGCGACCTCGGTGTCGAACAAGAAGGCGACGTCCCAGATCGCGCTTCCGAAGGCCACGAACGATCTGGTTTACGTCACCGCCGGATACGAGACGAGCAAGAACAACCAGGCGCAGGCCTCGCTCGCGAGCGACATGGTGTTCAGCGACGGCTCGGCGCTGGAGCTGGCGACGATGAGCGGGACCGTAGCAAGTGGGCTCACCGCCACGCTCACCGTGGTGATCAACGTTTAACTGGGAAATCGCATGACAAAGTCCCTTTTCCTCCTGCTGCTCCTGGCTTCCGCAGCGCACGCCACCGCGCAGGATAGGACCCCGGCCATCGAGTACTCTGATGGGTACTACACACGGTTGACCGTTCATCGCGTCGGCAGCTACGCTATGCTGCCTCTCTTCGGGTCCGAGTATCTGCTCGGCAGGAAGTTGATGGGCAGCGGCGACGTGGCTGGATGGGTGAAGCCCACGCACGGAGCGGTCGCCGCCGGGATCGGCGCCCTCTTCGCGGTCAACACCGTGACGGGCGCTCTGAACCTGTGGGAGTCCCGGCACGAGAAGGAGGGGCGAAATCGCCGGATCCTGCACGCCGCGCTCATGACCCTGGCGGATGTGGGATTCGGTGTCACCGCGCTGCTGGCGGACGACGACGATGATGGCAACGTGAACGCGCATCGCAACGCGGCGTTGTTCTCGATCGGGCTCAGCACCGCGGGTACTCTGGTCATGTGGCTCGGAGACTGACGAAATGGCACTCGTACTGACCTTGTCCGGCGGCGTCGCTGTGATCTCGCTGGCGCTGGGGGCCATGGGAGCCGTCCTGATGTGGCTCGAAGGAGACTGAAGCCGTGGAACTCGTAACGACGCTCGCGGGCATCTTCGAGCCGTGGCAATCCATGTATGCCGATTCGACGGCGGTCTCCACCGTCGTGATGGCGGTGCATCTGACGACGCTGCTGATCGGAGGCGGTCTGGCGATTGCCGCCGATCGCATGACACTGCGGGCGCTGAGACGCCCGTTGGCCGACCGAGCCTTCGTGCTCGACGAGCTGCGGGCGGTTCATCGGCCGATCGTGATCTCGCTCGCGCTCCTGTTCGTGAGCGGGGCCGCTCTCGCCGCGGCCGACATCGAGGTGTTCCTCGCCTCGCCTGTCTTCTGGGTGAAGATCGGGTTGCTGGCGTTGCTCCTGGTCAACGGTCTGGTGCTCTACCGGACGGAGGCCCGCCTCGGCTCCGACCGGACCACGCCCAACGATCGGTTGTGGCGCCGGATGGGGCTGACATCGCGCCTCTCCCTGTCCCTGTGGGTGGTGATCGCGGTCATGGGGACCGTGCTCACCGCTGTCGCGTGAGGGAATAGATGAACGGCAAGACGAAGGGCAACGCCTGCGCGGGCTGTGCGCTCTCCGCGCGTCGCGAGTTCATGGCTGACACCCTGGGGATCGCGGCCGGCGTGTTGGTCGTGCTCGGCGCCCCCTCGTCGCTCGCGGCGTTCGCCACGGGTGACATCCTAGGCGAGGTGAGCGGCCACACGGTGAGCTATCCCATCCCGGCGGCGGACGGTACGCAGATCGACCGTGCCAATCAGGTCATCCTGGTCCGTTGGCAGGGAACGGCGTACGCGTTCGCGCTTTCGTGCCCCCACCAGAATCAGGCGCTCCGCTGGATCGAGAAGGATGCGCGGTTCCAGTGTCCGAAGCACAAGTCGCGCTATACGCCGGACGGCACGTTCATCTCCGGTCGCGCAACGCGCGGCCTCGATCGTTACGCGGTGACCCGCGCGGAAAATGAGATCGTGGTCGATCTCGCGACGCTCCACGAGCAGACCGCCGATCCGAGCGTGTGGAACGCGGCCAAGTTGACGTTGACATGAGCGAGCGGATCGACGGTTCGCCGTTCTGCCCCTGTGCGCCGGTCGAGGAGTCCATGCTGGGCGTGGACCGGAGGAGCTTCCTGGTCGGGGCGGCTGCATTGGCGATGGCCGCGTGCGCCGGGGGTGACGGATCGGGCACCACCGCCCCGGACACGGTCGGCAACAAACCGGACACGGTCGGCAACAAAGTGGACGTGGCCGCGCATCCGACGCTGGCGGACACGAACGGCGTAGCGCTCGTGACGCTGAGCGGGACGCCGCTCGCGATCGTGCGCACCGGTGCCGCGACGTTCGTGGCCCTGTCGCTCATCTGCCCGCATCAGGGAGCGACTCTGAACGCGAGCTCAAACGGCTTCACCTGCCCACGCCACGGCGCACGGTTCAGCCTGACGGGGAGTTGGGCCGGTGGAGAGCGTACGTCGAGCATGCGCTCGTACGCGACACAGTACGACGTTGCTACCGGGAAGCTGTCGATCGGCTGAGCGCGGCGATCTCGAGGGAAGGGTGGGAGTCGAGCGGGGCACAGGGCAGCCAGCTCGGCCACCATACGTTGGCCATGACCCTCATGGGCGCCCGTGGATACCGGTCGGCCCATTGCACGAGGACGCCGCCGTCCGCGCTCAACCTAAGGCCGGCATCGGTCCACGCGATCTCGTAGTCGTGAAATCCTTCGTGCGGATCGAACGGGAGGTCTACCGAGGTCTCGCGTGTCTTCGACCCCCCGACCCAGGCCGTGAGCAGCATGAGCCTGGACCCGTCGTTCAGGATCTCGATGTCGATCTCGTCGTTCCCCGCGGGAACGTCCTCGTAGAGGAAGAACGCGGAGATCGATCCCGGTGCGAGCGGCGTCCTCATGCGCGCCACGTAGATGCCGAACCCGACCCGGTCGCGCGACCGCAACTCGGCACCGTCGCAGCGACCTGTCGTGAGGCCGAGTGTGAAGCCGCCCCCCTTCACGAAGACTTGATCGGCCCGCATCCGGCCCCGTCCGAGCGCGTGCGACGCGGTGGTCCAGGCTTGCTCCGGGTGCTCGGTGAGCAACGCGGGGTCGGGTCGGAGCCGAAACGGGTCCCGCTGATCAGCGCTCCCGAGCCGGGTGGCCACACCTCCGGGAGGTGCGTCCCATGCGGCCATCACGACCCGGTACGCGCCACCAACCGCACCGGGAGGAACGGGCCAGGGGAGCGCGCCTCCCCCGGCGATAGCGTCACCGACTCGGCGGGAACGTCGTACCAGAGGTCCACCGAGTCTCGCACGCTGTATCCGATCCAGAACGTGCGCCGTTCGGCGGTGAGGTTCCGGATCACGAGCTGCGACCTGGCCGTGTCGCCGATGGCGAGGAGTCGGCTCTCCGGGCGGAAGGCGACGATCTCCACCTGTGACGCCGTCTGGCCGCACAGGTCGGCGCCGGGAGTGATCGACAGGAGCGCGGACAGAGCGGCGATTCGGGTACGCATCGGCCGATCAGCGGGAGAGTCGTGCGCGCACGATGGCCGCGCCGTCGAGCCCGGGGCGCAAGGCGATCGCCGAGTCCAGGGCGGCGAGCGCTTCACGCTTCCTTCCCTGCAGCTCCAGTGCCCTCGTGCGATTGAAGAGAAGGTCGGCGTTCAGTCCGAACTCGGCGATGGCGCGGTCGATCAGCTCGGTGGCGACGGCTGGCTCGGAATCGAAGATCTCGACGTCGATGCTCGCCAATCCCTCGTCGAGGTATCCCGGAGCGCGCTGCGCGAGATCGTCCAGGACGCCCCGCGCTTCCTCGAAGCGGGTCTCGTACGCGTAGGTGCGCCCGAGAAGCGCGCGTGCGTCGTGGTACATCGGGTTGGTGCGCAGAACGTGTCGAAGGACGGCCCGCGAAGCCTCGTAATCCTTCGCTTCGGCGCGCGCGCGGGCGACGGCCAGCTGCTCCTCTGGCCGCTTTCCGACCCGCCTCAGCTTGCGGAACACGGCGTCGTCGCTCGTGGTCAGCTGGCGATCCCCCTTCTCCTCCGCGGTCTCCGGATAGATGTGATCTCCCGAGGTGGCATAGCGGCTGAGCTGGCGCTGGCGCCTGAGCGCCCGGTCGAGCGAAACGAGATCCAGGTTCTCTTCCACCGCGAAGAGCTGGTCGCCCGAGAGGAAACGTTCGCCCAGGAGGTAGTCGTCCATCTCGCTCTTCGTCCGCATCAGGACTATCCCGTGCGTGTTCCGGAAGGAGGTCGTCGAATCGATGCCGGTGCCCACCCACGGCACCCGGTCGGGCAGCTCGAGGCCGTGGTTGTGTGCGAGGTACGCGGCGACGGTGGGTGCGACATCCTGATGCGATGACACCGACGAAAACGTATGGGGCGCCTTCACGAGCGGAGAGAAGACAATGAACGGCACCCGATAGCGCGAGATGCGGGTGGAAAACGGAATCGGGATGAGCCGGTGGTCGCCGGTGATCACGAAGATCGTGCGCGCGTACTCGGGGCGCCGGGCGTACTCCTCGAGCAGCCACCGGATCGAGTCGTCGAGGTAGAGCAGGGTCTCGAAGACGCCGCCGGAAGCAGCGTATGTGCGCCGCTTGTCCTCCGAGACATCGAGCGAAGCCATCCGGCTCAGATACCGCTCGTGATAGGCCGGCTGGGAAGGCGGGATGAACGGCTCGTGCGTGGTGATGGTCAGGTAGACGTCGAGCCGGGGCTCCGGCGCCGTTGGCCCGAGCTGGTCCAGCGAGTTCCGGAACAGCTCCTGGTCGGCGTAGCCCCAGCTGAACCCCGCGGCTCCCGGCTGCTTCGCGATGCCGGGTGGGAATGAGGTCTGGTCGGAGAAGCGGTCCACGCCCTGCCGCTCCATGAAGACGTCGATGTTCTCGAAATGGCCGTCCACGCCGGTGCAGAAATGCGTCGCATAGCCGCGCTCTCGCAGGAAGCGCACGAGAGAGAGATGCGCGGGCATATCGTCCAACTCCATGAAACCCCCGCGTGTCGCCGGGAGGGAGGCGAGCAGCGAGGGAAGCACCCCGAACGTCCGGCCCGCGTTGGAGAGGAAGTCCTCCCAGTAGAGGCTGCGCTGCGTGAGCGAATCGAGGAACGGCGTGAAGCCGCCGTATTCGGCCCCCGGCCCGACGAAATCGCGACCCATCCCCGCGACGATCACGAAGACCAGGTTGGGCGGGCGGTCCGCTTGGCTCAGGTGAGGTCCGGGGACATCCTCGGCGGAGGGTGGAGCCAGCCAAGGGAACTCCGCGAACGCTTCGCTCGAGGTCTCGAGCGATTCCGTCACGTACGCGAGCGTCTTGCCGGCCAGGAACGAGAGCTTGTCCACGGCGAGGAAGTAGGCCGCTTCCTCGTCGAACCGATCGGGTGTCGGACGAAACAGCGGTCCGATGAGAAGGACGGCCAGCGCTGCGACACCGAGAGTTCGGGCGCGACGAAGCGAAACCAGGATGCGCCCGACCAGGCCTTGCAGCGCGAGCACGCCGGCGAGGGCGACCACCAGGGCCAAGGCTGCGGTCCAGTCCGCGCCCGAGGCCACCGTCGTCTGCAGCAGGTCGGAAACCCAATAGCCGAACAGATCGGCGCCGACGGGGACGAACGTGATCGAGAAGTACTTGGCGAGCACCACTGCCGCGAGGACGAGTGCTGCGAGGGCGGCGCGGTGGAGGATGCGCGCGGCGCGAACGCTCCAGGACCCCACGAGGAGGATCGGGGCCACGAGCACGAGCGCGGTGGCGCACGTGACCCAGAGGTCGTCCACTACGCCGTGCGCGAACACCTCTCCCAGGCCGGCCGGAAGGAGGTGGTCCGATCGCGACGCGATCACCTCGAAGAGCCGGACGAGGAGTAGCGCGGGGAGGAGGCCGATGCTCTGGGAGGCGAAGCCCTCCGCGGTCTGCCGGAGCTTTTCCCTTCGCTCGCTCATCGGAAGAGGAGCTTCGCTCCGCCCGAGATCTCCCACCGGTTGCGGAAGCGGTCGGTCGCGAGCTCCTCGTGCTCGTAGGTCAGTGACCAGCTTCCGATCACGCGCGACGTCAGCGTGCGCGAACCCTGGATCGCCGCGATCGCCGAGTTGAGCCGCGCCAGCTCCACCGTGGTGACCTGCTCACCGGGCGCGCTTCCGTATCCGACGCGCCCGCCGATGTAGTTGTCCGCGTCCGCGTAGTACCGGCGCACGCTCAGGCTGGCCGAAGCCGAGAGGCCGTTCTCCTTGTCGCGGACGTAAGGCCGAAGTGAGAATCAGTAGTGGCCCCGGTACTTCCCGACCGAGCCGGTGAACAGGGTCACGGGCGGGCCCCCGAAGCGAAGCTGCCGGAAGCTGAGCGAGGCCTCCCAGGCCCGCGGCAGGCTCCGGAAGACCTCCCCGCCGAAGCGCCATCCCGGAAGGATGCTGGTGCGGGAATACCCCAGGTTGAGATAGGCCTAGGTATTCTCGCCGAGGCCGGGGTAGGCGTCCGCTTCGACCTGGACGCCGCTGCTTCCGGAGCGTCGCGCCCAGTTCACTCTGGCGATGAACGAGCCCGCGCTGGTCGCGCGCCCGATCGAAAGAGCGCCGAGATGCCACGCCGCGATGTCGCCCTGGAAGTTCGCGTAGCTGTAGTCGGCCCCGACGTACGTGTAGTCGGCGTCGGCGGCCCGCGGGTCGGGATCCTGCGCGAGAGCGGCCGGGGGCAGGGCGGCGGCGAAGATCGCCAGCCAGGCGCAGGCCGTCGCGTGCCGATGGATTCGCCGGATGCTGTGCATGTTGATGGCTTACTTCCCTATCCCTGCGACGTTCCTGCGGTCCGTTGGACGCCGCTGGCCAGCGCCGCGCGGGCGATCGCGCGATGCGCAGCCGAAAGCGCGAGTCGTTCGAGCTTCGCCGGACCGGCCCACACCGCGTCTCCGCCGGGGGCCGGCCCATCCTTTCCGGTCCACACGAATGGGTGATAGATGCCGCGGAAGTGCGAGTAGACCTGGACGCGCGCCGGCAGGGCGCGCCCGCCGCGGCGCGTGGCGACACCGAACGTCCGGGCCGCGCGTGCCGCGGCCGCCCTGGGGGCGTCGCCTGCGAGGGGCTCGGTGGGGAACTGCCAGAGCCCGCCGAGCAGGCCATCCTCCGGTCCTCGCACCAGCAGTAGCTCGGGACCCGACTTTTTCGGCCGCACCAGGACCGCGACTCCGAACTCACGTTCTGGAAGCGCCGCGCGCCGCTTCGGACGCGGTCGCTCGCCGACCGTTCCGTTCCGCCGGGCGAGGCAGTCGTCGGCCAGGGGGCAGCGTGCGCACTCCGGCGTTCGGGGCACGCACACGGTGGCGCCCAATTCCATCAACGCCTGGTTGCAGTCTCCCGGACGTACCGGATCGACCAGTTCCGTCGCGCGCTCTCGTAGCCAGCTGGGCGTCGGATCGGGCTCGTCGAACATCCGGGCCAGAACGCGTCTCACGTTGCCGTCCACCGCGGGCACCCGCTCGCCTCGCGCGATGCTCGCCACCGCTCCGGCAGTGTACTCGCCCACGCCGGGCAGGTCACGCAGCGCCGCCGCGGTGGACGGGAGCTCCCCTCCCAGGCGGTCGCGCACCACCTGCGCGGCCCGGTGGAGATTTCGCGCGCGCGCGTAGTAGCCGAGCCCCTCCCACACACGCAGCACGTCGTCGAGCGGGGCGGCCGCCAGGGCCGCGACGTCCGGGAACCGCTCCATCCACGCCAGGTAGTAGGGAATCACCGCCTCCACCCGCGTCTGCTGGAGCATCACCTCCGAGATCCACACTCCGTAGGGCTCCGGCGGGGCACCATCGCGCGGCGATGGTCCACGCCAGGGCAGGTCGCGGCGCGACCGATCGTAGAGGTCGAGCAGGCCAAGGCGCACGCGAGCGGGCAGTTCGGTGGGCATCTCTGGAAAGGTACGAGGAGCCATGCGCTTCACCACCTACACCAAGTACAAGGGCGCCTGGGCCGACGCGCTCAACCTCGAATCGCTGCTCGAGCACCTCTCCGACTTTCTCCTCGAGGGCGGGTTCGCCGGCGGGCCCCACTATCATCCGTATTGGGGATGGTCGGGCACCGACGACAACCATTCGGTGGACGCGCTCAAGCGCGCGTTGCTGAAGGCGCTGTTCGAGAGCGGCCAGCTCACTCCCGAGATGATCAAGGAGCTGCGCGGCGAAGGCGAGGGTGACGCCGACGTGCAGCGGGCGATCGCGGAGCTGCTGGATCGCCTGATGGAGCGGATGATCGAAGAGGGCTACATCAAGATGGACGGCGGGACGCCCTCCATGCCCGGCCCCACCCAGGACGTCACCGGCCAGGGCGACATCGACCAGGCGAAGCAGGCGGCGCAGCACGTCCAGTTCGATCTGACCCAGAAGGGGATGGACTTCCTCGGGTACAGCGCGCTCAAGAGCCTGCTTTCGGCGATCGGCAAATCGAGCTTCGGATCGCATGACACGCCGCAGCTCGCGACGGGCGTCGAGGCCGAGGCCGCCAGCCGGCCCTACGAGTTCGGCGACACGATGAATCTCGACATCCCAGCCACGCTCAAGAACGTCCTCGCGCGGGAAGGACTCCAGGTCCCGCTCAAGCTCGAGTACGGCGATCTGATGGTCCATCAGGCCGAGTACCGCTCGTCCTGCGCCACCGTGCTGATGCTCGACATCTCCCACTCGATGGTGCTCTACGGAGAGGACCGGTTCACCCCGGCCAAGCGGGTCGCGCTCGCGCTGTCGCACCTGATCCGCACCCAGTTCCCCGGCGACAGCCTGCAGGTGCTCACGTTCGGCGACCGCGCCGAGGAGATCCCGCTCTCGCAGCTCTCCAAGGCGCAGGTGGGGCCGTTCCACACGAACACCGCCGAAGGGCTCGAGATGGCCCGCCGGATGCTCTCCGTGCAGAAGAAGGACATGCGGCAGATCATCATGATCACCGACGGAAAGCCCAGCGCCGTGACGATGCCAGACGGACGCATCTACAAGAACTCGGGCGGGATGGACGGGCTGATCCTCCAGCGCACCTTCCAGGAGGTCGCGGCGTGCCGGAAGGCCGGGATCCTGATCAACACGTTCATGCTGGCGCGCGATCCCTATCTGGTGCAGTTCGTCCAGAAGGTCTCGGAGATCGCCCGTGGGAAGGCCTACTTCACGACCACCATGACCCTCGGCCAGTACATCATGATGGATTTCATGAAGCGGAAGCGCCGCCGGATCGCCTGACCGTTCCCGCGGCGCCCCGCCGCGCCTACGTTCTCGGACGGCCACCCGATACGGCGGCACCCGGTCCCGAAGACACGAGCCGAGTTGGAGCAGAGATGGAGCTAGGACCAGAGATCCCGTTCTTTCAGGTGGACGCGTTCACCGAGCGCGCCTTCCATGGGAGTCCGGCCGCCATCTTCCTGCCGCCCGAGCCGCTCGATCCGCGCGCCATGCAGCTGATGGCGCGGGAGATGAACCTCGCCGAGAGCGCCTTCGTGTTTCCCGCCGGGACAGGGAAGGGCTGGGAGATCCGCTGGTTCACGCCGATGGTCGAGGTGTCCGCGTGCGTGCACGCGACGCTGGCCGTGGGGCACGTCCTCTCGGAGGAGAGAGGCCTGGCGCTCCCCCTCCACTTCGAGTCCACGAGTGGGCCGGTCGTGGTCAGCTCGCGCGACGGCGTCCTCTCGATGACGCTGCCGGCGGACGTTCCAGAGATCGCTCTGCCTCCCTCCGGTCTGCTGCGCGCGCTCGGGTGCCACGAGGCA